>NZ_JBHYIQ010000051.1:445-56850 GCF_042739895.1 Amycolatopsis sp. NPDC059021 | reverse complement strand
TCTCGCGCGCGCGGGCGGGCGCGCGCGCCCGCGCCCGCCCCCGCGCGGGCGCGGGCGCGCGCGCCCGGGCGGCCCCTCCCCCCCCGCGCCCCCCCCCCCCCCCCCCCCGGGAGACCCTTTAGGCTTCGCCTCATGGCATTGACCTTCAACGAGGCGACCAAAGCTCTCCTCGACGGCAAGAACTTCCCGGTGCTGGCCACGCTGAACAAGGACGGCTCGGCCCAGACGTCGGTCCTGTGGGCGAAGCGGGACGGCGACACGCTGATCTTCGCGACGGTGCGCGGACGGCTCAAGGAACGCAACATGACCCGCGACCCGCGGGTGTCCGTGTCGATCTTCGACCAGGACAACCCGTACAACTACGTGGAGATCCGCGGCCGCGCGGAGCTGACCGACGAGGGCGGCCGGGAGCTGATCGACGAGCTGTCGCACAAGTACCTGGACAAGCCGTACCCCGAGGAGCCGCCGGAGGTCGTGCGCGTGCTGGTGCGCGTCATCCCCGAGAAGATCGTCGGCAACGCCGCCTGATTGCGTCCTCCGCAACTCGCCGCCGAATCGCCGGATTTCAGTGCGTGGGACGCCACAATTCGGCGGCGAGTCGCAGGTGGACGCGGCTAATGTGGCGGACGTGACCACGATTCGGGCTGTGCTCTTCGACTTCTCCGGCACGTTGTTCCGCCTCGAGCAGGACGAGACCTGGCTGACCGACCTCACCGACCACGACGGCGAGCGGCTCGACCTCGAGGCGCAGACCGAACTCATGCGGCGGATGACCGCCCCGGTCGGCCAGGTGGTCGACCTCGACGCCGAGCATCTGCACGCCTGGCACAACCGCGACCGCGACCCGGTGCTGCACCGGAAGGTCTACCTCGAGGTGCTGCGCCAGTCCGGCGTCCCGCGTCCCGAGCAGGCCGTCGCGCTGTACGACCGGCTGATCGACCCGAGCCAGTGGACGCCGTACCCCGACGCCGAGGCCGCGCTCAAGGGCGCCGCCGGCAAGGGGCTGAAGGTGGGCGTGCTGAGCAACATCGCCTTCGACATCAAGCCCGCGTTCACGCAGCGGGGCTGGGACACCCACGTCGACGAGTTCGTCCTCTCGTACGAGGTCGGCGCGGTGAAGCCGGAGCTGGAGATCTTCCGGACCGCCGTGCAGCGCCTCGGCGTACGCGCCGAGGAGACGCTGATGGTCGGCGACAGCGAGGAAGCCGACGGCGGGGCCAGGGCGCTGGGCTGCGAGTTCGCGCTGGTCGACCCGCTGCCCACGGCCGAGCGGCCGGACGCCCTGCTCGGCGCGCTGCGTGCGCACGGGCTGCTCTGAGCGGCCTTATCCCGCACTGCCACCTTCTGACCGGTTGCGACATCGACCACAGCGACCCCGTACCCTTTGAAGGGTGACCCTCCACCTTTTCGACACCGCGACCCGGAGCGTGCGGGAGTTTCATCCCGTCCGTAGCGGAACGGCGTCCATCTACGTGTGTGGGGCCACCGTGCAGGGCATTCCGCACATCGGGCACGTCCGCGGCTCGCTCAACTACGACGTGCTGCGCCGCTGGCTCGTCCACAGTGGACTCGACGTCGTCCTGGTCCGCAACGTCACCGACATCGACGACAAGATCCTGACCAAGGCCGCCGAGCACGGCAGGCCGTGGTGGGAGTGGGCGGCGACGCACGAGCGCGCGTTCGAGGACGCGTACGACCAGCTCGGCTGCCTGCCGCCGTCGATCAACCCGCGCGCGACCGGGCATGTCACCCAGATGGTGCAGCTCATGGAGCGCCTGATCGAACGCGGCCACGCGTACGCCTCCGACGGCGACGTCTACTTCTCGGTCAAGTCGTTCGACGCTTACGGCAGCCTGTCCGGGCAGCAGCTCGACGACGTCCAGCAGGGCGAGAC
Source organism: Amycolatopsis sp. NPDC059021 (assembly GCF_042739895.1). Taxonomy (NCBI): domain Bacteria; kingdom Bacillati; phylum Actinomycetota; class Actinomycetes; order Pseudonocardiales; family Pseudonocardiaceae; genus Amycolatopsis; species Amycolatopsis sp. NPDC059021. The sequence continues at coordinate 54,956 of NZ_JBHYIQ010000051.1, read as the reverse complement.
GCCGACGAGGGGCAAGCGCGACCCGCGCGACTTCACGCTGTGGAAGAGCGCGAAGCCCGGCGAGCCGTCGTGGCCGACGCCGTGGGGCGACGGCCGTCCCGGCTGGCATCTGGAGTGCTCGGCGATGGCGACGACGTACCTCGGCGCCGAGTTCGACATCCACGGCGGCGGCGTCGACCTGGTGTTCCCGCACCACGAGAACGAGCGGGCGCAGTCGAACGCGGCGGGCGATCCGTTCGCGCGGTTCTGGCTGCACAACGCTTGGGTCACCATGTCCGGCGAGAAGATGTCGAAGTCACTGGGCAACACCGTGTCGATCCCGCAGATGCTGAAGGACTACCGGGCGCCCGAGCTGCGGTACTACCTCATCCAGCCGCACTACCGCTCGACCATCGAGTACTCCGACGGCGCGCTGTCGGAGGCCGCGCAGGGCTACCGGCGGATCGAGCAGTTCCTGCGGCGGGCCGCGAGCCAGGCCGGGGTGGTGCCGATCGGCAAGCTCCCCGCCGACTTCGCCGCCGCGATGGACGACGATCTGGCCACCCCGCAGGCGTTCGCCGTGGTCCACAACACGGTCCGCGACGGTAACGCGGCGCTGGACGCGGGCGACACTCCCAAGGCACTCGAAGTCGCCGCCGCCGTGCGCGCGATGACCGACGTGCTCGGTCTCGACCCGCTCTCCGCGCGCTGGTCCGAGGCGGGCGGCTCCGAAACGCCCACCCGGCAGGCGCTGGTCGAACTCGTGGAAGGGCTGCTCGCCGAACGGCAGCAGGCCCGCGCCGAGAAGGACTTCGCCCGCGCGGACGCCGCCCGTGACCGCCTCCAGCAGGCGGGCATCGTGGTGGAGGACACCCCCAACGGTCCACAGTGGACGGTCAGGAACTCCTGACCCGTCCCGGCCGTAACCGAGAACAAGGATCTTCAGCATGGCAGGCAACTCCCGGCGCCAGGGCGCTATCCGCAAGCCCGGCACCAAGAAGGGCCAGGTCGTCGGCTCCGGCGGCCAGCGCCGGAAGGCCCTCGAGGGCAAGGGCCCGACGCCCAAGGCGGAGGACCGGCCCGGACACAAGGCGTACCGCGCGGCCCAGGCGTCGAAGCGTCGTGACGAGCAGCGTACGAAGAAGGCCGACAAGCCGGAGCTGATCGCCGGGCGCAACCCGGTCGTCGAGGCGCTGCGTGCCGACGTACCCGCCGTCGCGCTGTACGTCGCGCTCAACATCGAGCTCGACGACCGCGTCAACGAGGCCGTCCGGCTCGCGGGCGACAAGGGCATCTCGATCCTGGAGATCCCGCGCGAGGAGCTCGACCGCAAGACGAACCGCGCGATGCACCAGGGCCTCGGCCTGCAGGTTCCGCCGTTCGAGTACGTGCACCCGGACGACCTGATGGCGGTGGCGCGGGACTCGGGCCAGACCCCGCTGTTCGTCGCGCTCGACGGCGTCACCGACCCGCGGAACCTGGGTGCGGTGATCCGTTCGGCGGCCGCGTTCGGTGCGCAGGGCGTGCTGCTTCCGGAGCGGCGCAGCGCCGGGATGACCGCCGTCGCGTGGCGGACCAGCGCCGGGACGGCGGCGAAGCTGCCGATCGCGGTGGCGACCAACCTGACCCGCCAGCTCAAGGCGTGGGCTAATGAGGGCCTCATGATCGTGGGTCTCGACGCCGACGGTTCGGTGGACATCGACGAGCTTTCGCTGGCGGCCGACCCGCTGGTCGTCGTGCTCGGGTCGGAGGGGCGCGGGCTGTCGCGGCTCGTGCGGGAGACGTGCGACGCGACCGTGTCCATCCCGATGGCCGCGGGTGTCGAATCGCTGAACGCGTCGGTCGCCGCGGGCGTGCTGCTCGCCGAGGTGGCGCGGCGCCGTCGTATCGCCGGACGGGTCTGAGTCAGCGCCTCATTGGGGCTTTGTCGGTAGTGGGCGGTTGCGTTCGCCCCGGGCCACGCCTGGCGCGGGCTTTCGCGCTGGTCAGCGACGTCGTGAATGGCACATTGGGGACGTTCAACGCCGTCGATGTCCCCTTCGCGACACTCCGGTGCCGGGTCTCATGTCCCGAACGCGTCGTTGGGGACGTTCACCGTCCCCAACGGAGCTTTCGCGACACCGACACCACCACAAGCCCGCCCTGCCAGCCACCAACGTCACCCCGCCACCACCGGGGACGGGAGCAAGGGACCTTTACTACCGCTCCCCTCGCGCGACGAGAGCGAGGGACCTTTGCTATCGCGCGGCGGGAGCGAGGGACCTTTGCTATCGCTCCGGCACCCGACCAGCGGGAACGTGACGCTTCTCGCGCGGCGATGACCGGGCTTCGGCCCACCGGCCGGGGCTAGCAGGTTAAGGTCACCAGCGGATAACCGAGGGGGTCCGCGACCGTGTCGTTCATTTCGCCACTGTTCCTGTGGTACTTCATGCCGGCGGTGCTGCTCGCCGTCCTGGTGTGCCCACGGAGCTGGCGCAACGGCATCGTCGCGGTCGGCAGCCTGCTGTTCTACACGATCGGCGCCGGGTCCTGGCTGCTCCTGCTGCTCGGCTGCATGGTGGTGAACTTCTTCGCCGGGCCGCTGCTGGAGGCGAGCCCGTGGGACATGCACGGCAAACGGCGCAAGCGGATCCTGATCACCGTCATCGCGTTCGACGTCACGATGCTGCTGATCTGGAAGTACGCCGGGTTCGCGACCCAGCAGATCGCGGCCGTCACGCACTGGTTCGGCGGCGACTTCCCGGTGGCGAACCTGGTCGTGCCGATCGGGATCTCGTTCTACACCTTCCACCACATCTCCTACGTGGTGGACATCTACCGCGGCGAGCGGCACGCGCTGCGGAACCCGATCGCGTTCGCCGCGTACATCGCGATGTTCCCGCAGCTGGTCGCCGGCCCGATCGTGCGCTACCGCGAGATCGCCGACCAGCTCCCGCAGCTGCGTTCGCACCGCCTCGACGACATCGCCGCCGGGTTCCCCCGGTTCGCGCTCGGGCTGTGCAAGAAGGCGATCATCGCCGACTCGCTCAGCCCGATGGTCGACGCCTGCTTCGCCACCCCGAGCGAGCACATGACCTTCGCGACCGCGTGGCTCGGCGCGATCGGCTACACGCTCCAGCTGTTCTTCGACTTCTCCGGCTACTCCGACATGGCGATCGGACTGGGCCGGATGCTGGGATTCCGCCTGCCGGAGAACTTCGCGCGGCCGTACTCGTCGGTGACGATCACGGAATTCTGGCGACGCTGGCACATGTCGCTGTCACGCTGGTTCCGCGACTACGTCTACATCCCGCTCGGCGGTAACCGCAACGGCGCCGGGCACACCTACCGCAATCTGTGCGTCGTGTTCGTGCTGACCGGTTTCTGGCACGGCGCGCAGTGGACGTTCCTGGTGTGGGGCTGTTTCCACGGCGCCCTGCTGGTCATCGAGCGTGCCTTCGGCTTCGACCTCGAACCGGCGAACCGCTGGACGCGCATCGCCCGGCGCGCGCTGACGATGGTGCTCGTCGTGTTCGGCTGGGTGTTCTTCAAGTCGGCGGATCTGCCACGCGCGCTGAACATGATCGGCCACATGCTCCTGCCCGACTTCGGCGGTCTCGGCGACGCCGTCGAGAGCGCGCTGACCAACCAGCGGCTCGTCATCCTGATCGCGGCGCTCGCCGTCGTCTTCCTGCCGTCGCATCCGGTGACCGGGCCGCTGCTGGAGTCCTCTCGCAGCAAACCCGCCAACGCGCTGCGCTTCGGGATCATGACCGTCGGGCTCGTCTACGCCGCCATCCTGGTCGCGACCGGCACGTTCAGCCCCTTCCTGTACTACCAGTTCTGAGCGACGGGGACCGCGCGTCTCGCCTGTGAGACTCCCGTCTGACGCTTCTTACTCGCCGCACTTGCCCGCGGACATCGACATCGGAGAAACTAGGACTTGGGGTAATCAGTTCTGGCGAACCGGCGTGCAGCCGTGTGGCTTGGTGGCCGCGTCGGGCAGACCGGTGCGTGAGACGTGACGATCCCTGGTGGTTGCCGGCCGGCCCGCAGCCCCTGGTAGCCCACCGGGGGCCGTGGCGGCGGCAGGCACGGGCCCGAGGTTCTTCCTGGATACGGAGAAACTAGCGTGTCCCACCACTTTTCGGCTGGTAAGAGCAGGCATGAAACCGCGCGGCGCCGGCCGAGGGTTTCGCACATTTGATGGTTAACTACTGACCGGATACGCTTGCACAGCGTGACTTGGTCACTGTCCGGCGTTCCCCCGAATTTCTTATTTCGCTGTTCACTTCGGGCGCGTAAAGTAACTCCCCGCGCTCGAACAGATACGCACTGCACATTTCGTTCGAGCGATCCGAGGAGGTGACCTGTGGCTGCGGATGCCGGGCGGCTCCGCCGTACTCCATTGCACGAGATTTTCTGGACGAGGACGAGTCTTCTGCTGTTCGTTCTCGTCGTGGTCGCTGGCCTCAGCCTGTGGATAGCGAGCACCATGGACGCCGGCGCGGGCAAGACCCTGCTCACGTCGCTCGGAAACGGCACGTTGATCTCCGCCGTGGTCGGATTCGGCCAGACCTTGATCACCGCGAGCGCTTCCCAGCGCGCGCTGGTGACGCCGGTGATCGAAGAAAGCCGCCGGGCGATGGAGGATCTCAGCGCCGAATACCGTTCCCTCAACAAGGAGTTCTTCCCGACGCACGTCTTCGAAGCGACCACCGATCCGGACCCCGCGTTCAACCGGGTGCTCATGACCGATCTGGACGCGACACGGCAGTACTTCTTCCGCGGCTTCTCCGGCCGGCACGCGGCGGCTCGATTGTTGTTGTCCCGCACGGAAAGAGAGTTGCGGGCCGTCATCGCCGACCCCCGGGACGCCGGGGCGATCAGCGGGCGGGCCCGCTATCTGCTGCGCCGCGAGGCTGGCGGCGTCGACCTCGAAGACATCCAGAGCAGACTCGACGAGGAAATCCACATCGGCCTCGCCGGGCTGTTCCTCGCCCGCGGCCGGTGCGCGCAGGTCGACATCACCGTGATCGCGGATCCGCCGCTGGACCGGCTGGAGATGTTCGACGACAGCGTGTGGGTGACGCTCTACAGCGACATCCGCGGCGCGACCAAACTGTACCCGCGCACGCTGCGGTTCACCGCGGGTTCCTTCCTGTACAACATGGAACGGGCCGAGTTCCTGCGCGTCTCGCAGGCGCGCAGCGGCCGCCAGTTCCGCATCACGCCCGCCACCACGCGGGCGGATTTCCTTGCCCTGTTCGAAAAAATCACCGGATCCGCGTTGACGCCGGAGCATTTCCGCGAGCTGGAAGACAAGTTCCATGCCTTCCGGGCGGAGTTCTCCGCCGCGGCCGAGCTAGGGAGCTGACCGACTTGCTCACCCGCTTGTCCCCTCTCACCGATTTGGCCACACAGTTGCGCTCGGCGGCCTTCCCGCTGACGCAGGACTGGGGCACAGTGGACACGTGGTTCCGATCCTGGGTGGCACAGACCGGCCTGCGCACCGAACTCCGCGACTGGTTGCGCTCGCTGAACCACAAGACGGCCGAAGCGATCCTCCGCAGTTCGCGGGAAACGACCACCCACTTCGCCTGGTGCCTGCGTGATTCGCCGAACGAACCGTTTTCGTTCTGGCTGCACGAATACAAACCGCTGGAAGACTGGCGCGAGGGCTACGCCGATACGGTGCACAACCACAGGTATCACTTCTGTACCACCATTCTCCGCGGTAACTACCTCCACGAGCGCTACACAACGACCCGGGATCGGTACACCGGGCTGATCACCGCGGTGCAGCTCAGGCGGCGCACGCTGTGCCAGACGGGTTCGTGCGCGGTGATGCACGCCGACGAATTCCATCGCATACCGGAGGCGGCCGAGCAGACGATGACCTTCCTGGTGAAATCACGGCCGGTGTCCAGTTCCAGTCTTTCCTTCGATCCCACCACCGGTGTCGGGCATCGTCACGTTCCGGTCGAGGTCCGATTGGGGGAACTGGCCACCCGCCTCTAGCTACACACCGACGTCAAAGACGCATACCATTACTCCACCCGTCTTATCCGGAAGCCGGGATCGGAGAGGTGTATGCGTACGCATCAGATTCCGTTACAGAATCGGACTATTCCGCCGTCGATCGTCGCCGCGGTCGAGCACCGAGTGCAGCAGTTGTGCTGGCGTTACGCCAAGCAACTTCCCTTCCACGGCTGGCATCACGTCAGTTTCGTCCGCGCGAAGGCACTCGGTTTCGCCGGGCACAACGGCGCCGACAGCACTGTCGTGGAGGTGGCCGCCCTCGTCCACGACGTGAACTATCTCGTGCTGCGGAACTCCCCGGCCGCCGCGGGCCGGAAGCTGCGGCTGGGGATCCTCGCCGAGTGCGGGGTGCCGGACGATGTCGCGCGGTGGATCGACGAAATCGTCGACGAGGCCGAGATGGCCACCCGTGGCCGCGACATCTCGCTTGAGGCTCAGGCGCTGAGTGATGCCGACACCCTGTTCAAGGCGCTCCCGGTGACGCCGGTGGTGCTGGCCCACCGCTACCTGCGCGAGAACGGCCTGAGTCTCCGCGAGCTGGCCCACAAGATCGTCGGGGAGCAATGCGACGTCCACGACGAGGGCTACTACTTCTACAACCCGGAAGCCGCCGCGACCTACTCGCGGTGGGCGATGGCGAATCTCCAGCTGTGGCAATGCATCAAGGAAGCCGTCGACGATCCGACCGTGGCCGAACTGCTCGACGCGGTGCACGCCGTGGACACGGCGGCGGCCGCGTCCTGACGCCCGGTACGGCTATTGGCCGTAGCCGCGCAGCTTCTCGACCACGTGCTCGATCTCCGCGGGCGGCAGCAGGCTCGGGCTGCCCGCGGAGCGCGCGAGCAGCCAGAGCTGGCACACCCATTCCAGCTGCTGGGCCCGGTGGTACGCCGCGCCCAGCCCGTCGCCGTAGGTGATGGTGCCGTGGTTGGCCAGCAGGCAGCCGCGGCGCTCGTCGAGCGCCTCGAGCATCGCCTTCGCCAGCCTTTCGGTGCCATAGGTGGCATACCGGGCCACCCGCGCCGTCGGTCCGATCGCCGCCAGCATGTAGTGGATCGGCGGAACCTCGTTGACCAGCGTCGACACCGCCGTCGCGTACACCGAGTGCGTGTGCACGACCGCGGTGACCGGTTTGCCGTCCGGATCGGCGGCCTCGTTGTACACGGTGAGATGCATGGGGAGTTCGCTGGTGGGCTTGAGTTCGCCGTCCACCGGCGAACCGTCGAGCGCGACCACCGGGATGTCCGCCGCGGTGAGTTTCTCGTAGTCGACCCCGGTCGGGGTCACCGCGACCCGATCCCCCACCCGCACGGACACATTGCCCGAGGTGCCGACGACCAGACCGTCCGTGGTCATCCGGCGTGCGTACGCGCAGACTTCCGCCCGCTCCTCCGCCAAGATCATTCAGAGCCTCCAGAGCCCGCGCGCGGCCGCGAGACTCGCTTGGTAGTCGGCGTATCCGCGCTCGTAGATCTCGACATTGCCCGGCCGGAATTCCACAGTACGCGCGTTGTCCGCCCAGCGATCACGATCGTAGGGCTGCCCGAGCGCGTCGGCCGCGGTGAGCACCGCGCCGCGGGCACCGACACCCGGATCACCGGGAATGACGATCGGACGGCCGAGCACGTCGGCGAAGATCCGGATCCATCCGGCCGAGCGCACCCCGCCGCCGCAGGCGTACAAGCGGCCGGAAAGCCCGGCTGCTTCGAAACAGTGCCGTGCCGCGTAGGCGACCGACTCGCAGAGCGCGCGCACCAGTTCGGCCCGCCCGGTTTCCAGGCTCAGCCCGGAAAACTGAGCCCGCGCCGTCGCGTCGACGAACGGGGCGCGTTCCCCGGAGACGGACAGGAACGGCAGCGCCTGCACTCCGCCGGCACCCGGCGTCGAACTCGCGAGGAGCGGGTCGATGTCCGCCACGTCGATGCCGAGCAGCTGGCACACCCAGTCGATCCCGGCCGTGCCCACCATCGCGGGCATGGCACGCAGGTACTCGCCGGGCTCCGGAGTACACAGGAACATCCCGGCGGGTTCGCCGTCCGGATCGAACGTCGCGTCCCTGGTCAGTACCTGGCAGGCGAGGGTGGTGCCCGCGGTGAGAATCCCGTCGCCGGGCTCACGCACGCCCGCGCCGATCGCGCTCGCCGGGAGGTCGAACGGGCCCGCCGTGACCGGCAGCCCTGCCGGAAGACCGAGCAACTCCGCGCCCCGGTTGTCCAGGCGGAAAACGGTTTTCGCGGGAGCCGGTTCGGCGAACAGCGAACGCCGGTGGGTGAGACCACAGGCCGCGATCGCGCTCTCGTCGTACTTCCTCGTCGCCGGGTCGAGGAAGGGCAGCGACGCGTCGGAGACGTCGACGGTGATCTCGCCGGTCAGCTGCTGCAGCACCGCGTCCACGCAGTACCCGGCCACCACGGCCCGATCGAGCGCCTCCGGCTCATGAGTGTCCAAAAAGGACATGATCGCCGCCGCGCAGCCGGGGAACATCCCCGAACCCGTGCGCCGGAACACCTCGCGGGTGACACCGTCCGCCTGCCATTTGGCCAGCAGCGCGTTCGCGCGCCCGTCCAGCCAGGAAATGGCGGGACGCACCGCGTCGCCGGCTTCGTCCCGCAGCCACAGCCCGTCACCCTGACCGGTGAGGGCGAGCGCGGTGACCGGCTCCGGCAGCTGGGCGGTGACCTCGCGGACGACCGTGGCGACAGTGCCCACGACCTGGCCGAGATCCTGTTCCACCCGGCCACCGGACAGGTGGTGCACCTCGGACCGGGTGCACGCGGTCGCGACCGACACCCCGGCCTCGTCGAAGACCACCGCCTTGGTCAGCGAGGTGCCGATATCGACGCCGACGATCATGGCCGCTGCCCGAGCACCTCGGGGTTGGCGAGGTTCGCGAGGGTTTCCCCGCGCGCGTACCGGCCGACCTCGGCCGCCACGATCGCGGCGGCCCGCTCGGCGGTCTGCCTGCTCGCACCGGCCAGATGGGGAGTGGCGACGACGTTCGGCACGTCCCGCAGAGCCCAGTCCGCGGGCGGCGGCTCGACGTCGTACACGTCCAGCGCCAGCGCGCCGAGCTTGCCGCTGCGCAAGGCTTCCGGGAGCGGGGCGTAGTCGAGCAGGCCACCGCGCGCGGTGTTCACCAGGATCGCGCCGTGTGGCAGCAACGCCAGCTTCTCCGCGTCGATGAGGTGCCGGGTCTGCTCGGTGAGCCGGGCGTGCAGGCTGACGACATGGCTGTTTCGCAGCAGTTCGTCCAGCTCGACGACGCGGGCGCCGTCCACTGCCACCGCGGCCGGGTCTGCATACGGGTCCGCGACCAGTACCTCGGCACCGAACGCGCCGAGGACCTTGGCCACCCGCGAACCGATCGCGCCGTAGCCGACGAGGCCGACGGTGGTGCCGTTGATTTCGAGACCTGCCTGGTCGTAGGCGTAGTAGTCGCCGCGCCAGGTGCCGCCGAGCAACTCCGCCGAGGACGTCGAAATCCGCCGCATCGCGGCGAGGATCATGCCGATCGCGAACTCGGCCGCCGCGCCGGCGTTGCGGCCGGGCGCGTACGTGACCGCCACACCGGCCTCCGTCGCCGCGGCGAGATCGACGTTCACCGGCCCACCCCGGCACACCGAGACCAGCTTCAGGTTCTCCGCCGCCGCGAAGACCTCCTTGGTGAACGGCGCCATCTGCGTCACGACGACCTCCGCGCCGCCGAGCGCGTCGATCACCTGCTGTTCGGTGCCGCTGGCCTCGTGCACGGTGCCGACGGGCCCGAACGGCTCGACCGGCCACGGCAGCTTCAACTCGGCGATCTCGTGATCACCGTCCAGCTCCGACCGGACCGCTGCGACCAGCAGATCGGGGCCGACGAAATGGTCTCCCGCAGCGAGAATGCGCAACGCTGCTCCTTCCCTCGCTGTTCCAGTAAGAACCCGTGCCGCGTGCTCGTCAACCGCGCGGCGAACGCTTCAGTGAGCTTTCTCGTACTCGGTGATGTGCGCGACCTTGCTCGCGCTGGGCGAGCCCGGATCGAAGCGGTACCCCACCCATTCGGTGACGATCTTCTTGGCCAGCTCGGGGCCGATCGCGCGGGCGCCGAACGTGATCACCTGGCAGTCGTTCGACTTGATCGACCGCTCGGCGGAGTAGGAGTCGTGCGCGACCGTCGCACGCACACCGGGCACCTTGTTGGCCGAGATCGCCATGCCGATCCCGGTGCCACAGACCAGCACCCCGCGATCGGCCTCACCGCGGGCGATCGTCTCGGCGGCCGCCAGCCCGAGCAACGGGTACGCCCGCTCGTCGGCACCGCTGGCCACGCCGAGATCGGTCACCTCGTCGACGCGTTCGTCGGCGAGCAACAGATCCCGCAGCTGGTCCTTCAGCCCGACCCCGGCGTTGTCCGCCGCCACCACGATCCGCATCAGTTCTCGTCCTTTCCCACAACCTCGCCGACAGCGGTGACCAGCAGCGAGAAGGAGACGGCCCCGGGGTCGGGGTGTCCCTTGCTGCGCTGCGCCAGCCGCGCGGCACGTCCCTTGGCGGGCACCAGGTGCGCTGTCGACTCGGCCGCCGTCACCGCCGCCGAAGCCGCCTTCCGCCATGCCTGCGCGACGTCCGCGCCGTCTTCCGCCTGTTCTCGCAGGACCGTGCGGAAGGGCTCGATCGCGTCCAGCATCGTCTTGTCACCGGGCTCGGCCTTGCCGAGTTCGACGAAGGCACGCACGGCTTTCTCCACCGCCGCCGCGAGGTGGCCCGCAGTGATCTCGTCGCCGCCGAGACCACTCAGCCCGGCGCCGGTTTCCGCCAGCAGGACGCCGTACAGCGCGCCGGACGCACCGCCCGCGGCGTCCGCGAAGGCCGTGCCCGCCGCGAGCAGTGCGCCGGAGATCGTCTCGCTTTCCCGCCGCGCCGCGGCCACCGCCGCGCGCATCCCGCGGGTCATGCCGAGCCCGTGGTCCCCGTCCGCCGCGACGGCGTCCAGCCTGCCCAGCTCGTCCTCGTTCGCCTCTATGCTCTGCAACGCCGCCGTCAGCGCCCTGTCCACCACGGTGCTGCCCGGCTGTGTCCCGGCCAGCAGTTCGTCCACTGTGGACTCCAGGTCGACCTTCGCCAGCACCGAACCGGTGTTGCGGTAGCCCGGGGTGTCACACGGCGCCGCGTACAGCTCGGCCAGTTCGTCGTCCAGCACCATGACCGACAGCGAAACGCCCGCCATGTCCAGCGAGGTCACGAACTCGCCGACCTCGGTGTGCAGCGGGCTCAGCCCCGCCGCGGCCAGCCGCTCGTGCACCCGGGTGTAGGTGACGAACATTTCCTCGTACTTGGTGCGGCCGAGACCGTTGAGCAGCACCACGATCCGCCCGTCACCCTCCGGAAGCTCGGGCAGCAGCCCATCGACCAGTTCGTCGGCCAGTTCGGCCGCGGACAGCCTGCCGACCGTGCGCACGCCGGGCTCGCCGTGGATCCCGAGCCCGAGTTCCATCTCCCGCTCGCCGACGGTGAACAGCGGCTCGGCCGCGCCGGGCAGCGTGCAGCCGCCGAACGCGACACCGAACGTCCTGATTCGCGCGTTCGCCTTCTCGGCCGCCGCGTACACCCCGGCGAGGTCATCACCGCGTTCGGCCGCGGCACCGGCGATCTTGAACACCAGGAAATCGCCCGCGACACCACGACGACGCTCGGGATTCTCCGCAGGACCGCTCGCGATGTCATCGGTGACCAGGATCGTGCGGCTCTCGACACCCTCGGCGGCCAGCCTGCGCGCGGCCAGTCCGAAGTGGAGCACGTCGCCCTGGTAGTTCCCGTATCCGAAAAGGACTCCGGCACCGCTCTCGGCCGCCCGCGCGGTGCGGTACACCTGCTCGGCGCTCGGGCTGGTGAACACGTCACCCACCACCGCGCCGTCGGCGAGGCCGGGCCCGACCAGCCCGGCGAACGCCGGGTAGTGCCCGCAGCCACCGCCGATGACCACCGCGACCTTGCCGGGCCGGGTGTCCTCACGGCGCACGACGCCGTAGGCGCCGGGCACCTTGCGGACCGTGCGGCCGTACGCGGTGGCGAACCCGTCCAGCCATTCGCGCTTGAACGTCTCCGCGGTACCGAGAGTCGTCATGTCATTCTCCTGCCGCCACCGGCTCACCGGCCAGATAGGCCAGCAGCTTCCGGCGCACGTCGTCATTGCTTTCCGCCACCGCGCTGGCCAGCTCCAGCGCGTCCGGCTTCGGCGGATACGTCGGGTTCGGCAGCGCGATCACGGTCAGCCCGGCGGCCGCGGCCGCGCGGATCCCGTTGCTGGAGTCCTCCACGCCGAGGCATTCCGCGCCGGACCGGCCGAGCCGGGACGCCGCTTCCAGGTACACGTCCGGGCTTGGCTTGCCCCTGGCCACTTCGGCGCTCGACACCGTCGCGGTGAACTCGCCGGTCAGCTCGTGCTTTTCGAGCACCGCGTCGATCACCCGGCGGGCCGCGGACGACGCGAGCGCGACCGGCACCCGCGCGCTGACCTCGCGCACCATGGCACCCGCACCCGGCAGCAGCGGCGCCTCACCGGCCTCGATCGACGCGATCATGCCGTCGACCACGGCCTGCTCCACTTCGCGTGCACGGCTCGGTTCGCCGCACCGGCGCGCCAGGTAAGCAGCCCATTCGGGGGCACTCATCCCCTGCACCGACGCGGTGTCCTCAGCCGTCCACTCGATCTGGTGCCGGGCCGCGTAGGCGACCCAGTTCTCCTCCCAGAGGTGTTCACTGTCGACCAGGACACCGTCCAGGTCGAATACCACCGCACCGAGCCCCATCAAGATCCCCTTTCACACGGACGATGTTAAGTTAACATCGTCTATGAGATGTTCGCAAGAGCGAGGAGGAACAGTGGTCACACGACTGCTGCTGGCCAGGCACGGCCAGACGGAGTGGCACGCGGAGAACAGGTACGCAGGCAGCAGCGAGGTGGCGCTGACCGAGGAGGGACTCCGCCAGGCGGAAGCACTCGCGGAGTACGCACGCGACGCGAAGCCGACGGCGTTGTTCTGTTCGCCTCAGCAGCGCGCCATCCGCACGATGGAGCCCACGGCGACCGCGCTCGGGATGACGCCGACGATCGTCGAAGGCCTGCGTGAATCGCACTTCGGCATCGCGGAGGGCCGGACCCGCGAGGAGCTGCGGGAGTCCGATCCCCTGGCGCTGCAACGGTTCCTGGCGAATCCGGTGGACGGCGCGTTCCCCGGCTCCGAACCGCCTGCCGAGGTCGCGGCGCGTGGGGTGGCCGCGCTCCGCGAGGTCGCCGCGGCCGCCGACGGTGGCACCGCGCTCGTCGTCGCGCACAACACGCTGCTCCGGCTGGTCCTGTGCGCGATGCTGGGCATTCCACTGAGGACGTATCGCACGGTGTTCCCGCGCGTGGACAACGTCGCGCTCACCGAACTGCGGATCGACGGCGAAAACACCGCCCTGCTCCGCTTCAACACCCCGGTGAACGCGCGATACTGAACCCATGTCCAGCGAGAAACCGACGAGCGGCAGCGCCCACTCCCGCGACCGCCGCCAGCAGATGCTGGTCGACACGATCTTCTCGAAGGGGTCGGCGTCGATCCTGGAGCTGGTGCGGCTGTCCGGCGTCAGTCACATGACCGTGCACCGGGACGTGGACGAGCTCGTGCGCAAGGGACTGGTCCGCAAGTACCGCGGCGGCGTTTCGGCCATGCCCTCGACGGTGTTCGAGAGCAACGCCGAGTACCGGATGCAGGCGCACGCGGAGGCCAAGGCGTCGATCGCGCGACGGGCGCTGGACGAGGTCGAGCCGGGGATGTCGGTCCTGCTCGACGACTCGACGAGCGCGCTGGCACTGGCCAAGCTGCTGGGCGAGGTCACGCCGCTGACCGTCGCGACGAACTACCTCGGCGCCCTCGACCTGCTCAAACAGCTCGACGAGGTCCGGCTGATCTGCATCGGCGGCGACTACTCCAGCACGCACGACTCGTTCCTCGGCATGCAGAGCCTGGAGGCGATCGAGCGGCTTTCGGTGGACGTCGCGTTCGTCTCGACGTCGGCGATGAACACCGAGCAGACGTTCCACCAGGAGCCCGAGATCGTGATGATCAAGCGGGCGATGCTGGCCAGCGCGCGGCAGAAAGTCCTGCTGATGGACTCGAGCAAGATGTCGCGCGCCGCGCTGCACCGGCTGGCCCCGCTTTCGGACTTCGACCTGCTGATCGTCGATGCCGGCACGGATCGCCACGTGCTCGACGAACTGCGGAACCGGGTGAAGGTCGCGGTCGCGGACTGAGTTCGCCGGGGCCGATGAGCCGAGGGACGCCCTGGGTGCACTGAACGCACCGAGGGACGCCCTCGTCGCAACCAATGCACCGAAGGGGCCCTTCAGCGCATCCAACGCACTGAAGGCGTCCTTCAGGGACAACCCAAGATCGACGCGGTGGGTAGCCGCGCGACGACGCCCCGAGTTAACACGAAGAAGTTCGAACTAACATCTTGTGTGCGAAGTTAACACGGTCCATGATACGTTGAACTCGACGCATGGAGGCGTGCATGAGCCAGACAACATCGGGGTTGTCCCCAGCGCGGAGCGGCGGATTCGCCCGCGTGCTCACGAGGTGGGGGCTGCCCGCACCCCTGTTCTGCGGGTACCTCGGCCTGCTGCTGTTCATGATCGGTGACGGAGTCGAATCCGGCTTCATCGCGCCGTTCATGGCGAGCAACGGGGCCGGCACGGAGATCAGGGCGTCCTATGTGATCACCGTGTACGGCGTCGCGGTGATGCTGGCGTCCTGGCTGTCCGGCGCGCTGTCGGATCTGTGGGGGCCGCGCCGGGTGATGATGGCCGGGCTCGCCATCTGGCTGGTGTTCGACGTCCTGTTCCTGGCCGCCGCGGTCGGCACCGGGAACTACCCGCTGATGCTGATCTTCTACGGGATCCGCGGCTTCGGCTATCCGATGTTCGCCTTCGGCTTCCTGGTGTGGATCACCGCGGTGGCACCGGTCGCGCGGCTCGGCGCGGCGGTCGGCTGGTTCTACTTCGCCTTCACCGGCGGGCTGCCCACGCTGGGCGCGCTCGTCGCCAGCTTCACCAACCCGCTGCTCGGGCACTACGGGACACTGTGGGTCTCGGTGGGCCTGCTCGCGCTCGGCGGCCTGATCGCGATCTTCGGCGTCCGGCAGCGCACCGGGTACTCGCGGCTCGCTCCGCCGGACGTGAAACCCGTGCAGAGCCTGGTGTCCAGCGTGTCGATCGCGTGGAAGAAGCCCCGGGTCGGGATCGGCATGATCGTCCGCGTCATCAACACCGCGCCCGAGTTCGGCATGCTCGTGTTCTTCCCGACGATCTTCATCAGCCAGATCGGGTTCGGCGAGAGCCGCTGGCTGCTGCTGGTGTCGGTGATCTACGGGACGAACATCTTCTTCAACCTGATCTTCGGCGTGCTGAGCGACAAGATCGGCTGGCGCACCACGATCTTCTGGTTCGGCGCGGTCGGCTGCGCGATCTCCATCCTGCTGCTGTACTTCGTCCCGGTGGCGATGGGCGCGCAGTACTACTGGCTCGCGCTGATCGTCGGCGCGCTGTACGGCGCGACGCTCGCCGGATTCGTGCCGATCTCGGCGCTGCTGCCCTCGCTGGCGCCTGACCACAAGGGCGGCGCGATGGCACTGCTCAACCTCGGCGCGGGCGCGGCCGCGTTCGTCGGCCCGGCGATCGTGAGCCTGTTCCTCGGCCCGGCAGGGGCCGCGGGCGTGGTCATCATCTTCGCGGTGCTCTACCTCGTCGCCGCGGTGCTGGTGCGCTTCCTGAAACTGCCCGAGGAGACCGAAAAGGCGATCGCGGAGGACGCGAGCCTGCAACAAGTCGGAGAGAAGGTCGCGACAGCGTGAACGAGCTGGTCACCATCGGCCTCGACGTCGCCACCGCGGGGGTCCGTGCCCTCGCGGTGCGCGACGGCACCGTGCTGGCCTCCGCCGCCGAACCGCTGGCCGCGCCGGTCAGGGACGGCAGCGGACACAGCGAGCAGGACGCGAGGTCGTGGTGGCCCGCGGCCGAGGCGGCGCTGGGGCGGGTCACCGCCGCGCTGCCCGGCCACGGCTCCGAGGTGGCCGCGGTGGCGATCGCGGCCACCTCGGGCACCATCGCCGGGGTCGATTCCCGCGGCGAGCCGGTCGGCCCGGCGCTGATGTACGACGACCGGCGCGGCGCCGAGTACAACGCGAAAGCGGCGGAGCTGGGTGCCGAACGCTGGCGGGCACTCGGGTCCGGGGTGTCGGCGACCTCGGCGCTCGGCCGGATCGCCTGGCTCGCCGAGCACGTCCCCGAGGTCACGAAGATCCAGCACACCGCGGACCTGATCGCGGCGAAGCTGACCGGCGGCCCGGTCGCGGCCGACTGGTCACACGCGTTGAAGAGCGGTTACGACCCCCGCGCCCGCGAATGGCCGCACGAGGTGTTCGCGGGGCTGGGCGTGCCCGAAAGCTTGCTCCCGCCGGTGGTCGCGCCGGCCACCGTGCTCGGCCGGGTCCCCCAGCCCGTCGCCGGGCTTCCGGCGGGCTGCGAGGTGGTCGCCGGGATGACCGACGGCTGTGCCGGACAGCTCGCGGCCGGTGCGGTCGCGCCAGGGCAGTTCGTCGGGATTCTCGGCACCACGTATGTCCTCAAGGGAGTGACGGCCGAACTGGTCCCGGATCCGGCCGGCGTCGTCTACAGCCACCGCCATCCCGACGGCTGGTGGTTGCCGGGCGGGGCCTCGAACACCGGTGGCGAGGCCGTTTCCGGCGAGCCTGATCTGCCCGCGCTCGACGCCGCGGCGGCCGCGCGCGGGCCTGCCGGGATCGTCGCCTATCCGTTGCGGCGCACCGGGGAACGCTTTCCGTTCGCCAGTGCGGAGGCCGAGGGGTTCGTGCTCGGCACCCCGGCCGACGAAGCCGAACTGCACCGGGCGCGGCTCGAAGGGGTCGCTTTCCTCGAACGTCTCGCCCTGGACCATCTACGCCGGCTCGGCGTGGCAATGACGGGCCCGTTGCTGGCGGCGGGCGGCGGCAGCCGCAGTCCACTGTGGACACGTATCCGGGCGAGCGTGACCGGGCTCGGCCTGCGCGTCGCCCCGAACGCCGAGACGGGCTACGGCGCGGCGTTGCTCGCCGCGGCCGGGGTGCTCCCGGGCGGTCTCACCGCGGTGTGCGGGGAGCTGCCCGGGGGCACCCTGATCGAACCCGAGGTGGCCGAGCAGGAGGCGCTTTCCGCTTCCTACCGGCGTTTTTGCGCAGCACTCCATGAACGCGGGTGGATCGACAGCGAGCTGTACGCCACCACGCAGCGCTGAACCGCGCGCTCAGCCTTCCCGCGGCGTGGGGCTCGGCGCGTTCTCGTCCGAGGTGACAGGCTCGGCGGCAGCGGGCTCGGCGGACTCGTCCGACGGAGTCAGCAGTCGGACAGCCTCCTGCACGGCGGCGTCGGTGGCGGCGAGCCGCTCCGCGACCTTCGCGCGCAGTTCGAGCGCCAGCGTCCGCTGCTTGTCGGCCTCAGCCTGCTTGGCGGTAGCGTCGGCGAGGGCGGCGTCGGTCTGCGCCTTCTTGGCCGTGATCTCCTCGGCCGCGATCCGGTCGGCCTCGGCGCGCTTGGCCGCTGCCTCCTCCTCGGCCTTCTTGTCCGCCTCGGCGCGGGCCTCCTGCGCGGCCTTGTCGAGCTGCTCGCGCTTCTTGCTCGCCTCGGCTTCGAGCCGCTCGATCTCCGCGCGGGTGTCGGCGAGCAGCTTCTCGCGTTCGTCCTGCGCTTCCTTGGCCAGCTTGTCACTCGTGCGCTGGGTCTCGTGGGCGTACTTGTCCGCCTCCTCCCGCGTCGAGGCCGCGTCCGCTTCGGCGGCGGTCCGCAGATCGGCGGCCTCCTCCTCGGCGAGCTGCATCATCATGCGGACGCGCTCGGCCATCGCACCGGCGCCGGTGGGGCTGGAGTTCAGCCGCACCAGTGCGGCCTTGGCCTCCGCCAGCTCCTGCTGCGCGTAGCTGAGCGCTTTCGAGAGTTCTCCGGACGTGGCGACGGCCTCGTCGCGACCGTGAGCCGCCTCCTTGAGCTGAGCGATCAGCTCCGTGAGGCGCTCGTCGACCTGACGCTGGTTGTAACCCCGGACGGTGACGGCGAATTGGGCTGTTTTGGGGGTGGGCTCGGACTTCTCGGGAGCGACCATTGCGCCACCTTAGTGAGCGCGGCTGCGCGCGCAAATACCGCCGAACGGCTTCATTACGATATTTGGTCCCCCCGGTCACGCATGGCATCCTGCTTTGTTGACAGGGTGTTAGCAGCCGCGCCGACGTACTCCCTGCCGCGGAGGCGCCATAGGACAGCGCGGGAGGCCACAGTGGACGTTCCGGCGATCCTCGACGACATCCGCGCCCACTGGCACGTCTACGCCACGATGCCGCTCATCGCCGCGCTGATCGGCTACCTCACCAAGCGGGTCGCGATCGAGATGATGTTCCGGCCGCTCGAATTCGTCGGCGTCAGGCCGGTCTTCGGCTGGCAGGGCGTGATTCCGGCGAACGCGCGGCGGATGGCGACCACCGCCGTCGATCTGCTGACCAAGAACCTCGTCGACCCGCGAGAGATGTTCGCGCGGCTCGACCCGGACGAGATGGTCAAGGAACTCGAAGAGCCACTGCTGAAGGCTGTCGACGACGTCACGCGGGAAGTGATGGAGCAATATCAGCCGCGGCTGTGGGAGTTGCTGCCCACGCAGGCGCAGCGGATGCTCGTCGATCAGGTCCGCGCGCAGGCACCCAAGGCCGTCAAGCGGCTGATGCGTGAAGTCTCGACGAACATCGACGAAGTCCTCGATGTCAACGACATGCTGATCAACGCGATGGTGCGGGACAAGTCGCTGACCAACCGGCTCATCCGCGAGGTCGCGGCCCCGGAGTTCAAGTTCATCGCGCGGTCCGGAATCTACTTCGGATTCGTGATCGGCCTCGTCCAGTTCGTCGCGTGGGCGCTGACGAAGCAGCCGTTGATCATGCCGCTCTTCGGCTTCGTCACCGGGTTCGTCACCGACTGGCTCGCCCTCAAGATGATCTTCTATCCGCGCGAACCGCGTGGTTTCGGTTTCTTCCGCTGGCAAGGCATGTTCCAGAAGCGACGTCGTCAGGTGGCGGCCGACTACGGCGCGCTCATCGCCGACGAGGTGCTGACCGTGCGCAACGTGATGGAGGCCGTGCTCGCCGGGCCGAAGTCGGACCGGCTGTTCGCGATGATCACCCGCGAGGTCCAGCGCACCATCGACACGCAGACGAGCATCGCGAAGCCGCTCGTCGCGCTGACGGTCGGCGGACGCCAGTACCAGGAGATGAAACGCGCGGCCGCGGCGAAGGCGATCGCGTACCTGCCGGAGACCGTCAAGCACGTCGAGAGTTACGCCACCGACGCGCTCGACGTCCGGAACACCATCGTCGAGAAGATGCAACAGCTCACCCCGATCGAGTTCGAGGGGATCCTGCGGCCCGCGTTCCGGCAGGACGAATGGAAACTGATCGCCGTCGGGGCGATCATCGGCGGTCTGGTCGGTGAACTCCAGGTGCTCCTGCTGCTCCACTGACCCGCCGACGAGCCCGAATCCGGAGTGCCCGCCCCGCACGGGATAACGTTCCGGGCGTGGACGCCGTCATCGCCGACCTGCACCAGCACTGGCAGGTCTACCTCACGATGCCGTTCATCGCGGCCTTGATCGGGTACGTCACCAAGCGGGTCGCGATCGAGATGATGTTCCGGCCGCTCGACTTCGTCGGCGTCAAACCGGTCTTCGGCTGGCAGGGCGTGCTCCCGGCGAACGCCGAGCGGATGGCGACCACGGCCACCGACATGCTGACGACGAACCTCGTCGATCCCAAAGAGATCTTCGCTCGCCTCGACCCCGCCCAGGTCGCCAAGGAGATCGAGCAGCCGCTGCTGCGCGTGGTGGAGGACGTCACCCGCGAGGTCATGGAGACCTATCAGCCGCGGCTGTGGGAAATGCTCCCGAACACCGCGCAGCAATTGCTGCTCAAGCGCGTCCAGGCCGAGGCGCCGAAGGCGATCACCAAGATCATGCGGGAGATCGCGGACAACATCGAGGACGTGCTCGACCTCAAGCACATGGTCGTGGAGAACCTGGTCCGCGACAAGGCCTTGCTGAACCGGCTGATCCGCGACATCTCGCGACCGGAGATGCGGTTCATCGCCCGCTCGGGAATCTGGTTCGGCTTCGCGCTCGGCTGTGTGCAGCTGGTGGTGTGGGCGCTGACGAAGTCGCCGATCGTGCTGCCGTTGTTCGGGCTGGGCATCGGCTGGGTCACCGACTGGCTGGCACTGAAGATGATCTTCCTGCCGCGCGAGCCGAAGCGGTTCTTCGGCGTGTACACCTGGCAGGGCATCTTCCAGAAGCGCCGGGACCAGGTCGCCGCCGACTACGGCGACATGATCGCGCGCGAGATCATCACGATCCCGAATCTGCTGGAGGCGGTGCTGCGCGGGCCGAAGTCGGACCGGCTGTTCACCATGATCACCCGTGAGGTCCAGCGGACGATCGACCAGCAGGCCAGCGTCGTCAAGCCGTTCGTCGCGATCGCTGTCGGGACGAAGCGGTTCCAGGAGATGAAGCAGGTCGCGGCGGAGAAGGCGGCGGAGCGCGTTCCGGAGACGATCCGGCACGCGGAGGCGTACGCGGTCAACGCGCTCGACGTGCGCAACACGATCGTCGACCGCATGCGCAGGCTGACCGCGCTGGAGTTCGAACAGCTGCTGCGCCCGGCGTTCCGGCAGGACGAGTGGAAGCTGATCGCGGTCGGTGCGTTGATCGGCGGCCTCGTCGGTGAACTGCAGGTTCTCGCCCTGTTGCACTGACTCGTGCGGTGTCCCGGTGACCCGCTAGTGTTCGGGTTGTCGACGAGAGGGAGGTCGCGTGGGCGCTGTCCTTGACGACCTCGCGCGGCACTGGCCGCTCTACGCCGCGATGCCGTTCATCGCCGCGCTCATCGGGTACGTCACCAAGCGCGTCGCCATCGAGATGATGTTCCGGCCGCTCGAATTCGTCGGTGTGAGGCCGGTTTTCGGCTGGCAGGGTGTCGTGCCGAAGCACGGCGGCCGGATGGCCGCGGTCGCCACCGAGCTGCTGACCGCGAACCTGCTCGACGTCAAGGAGATCTTCGCCCGCATCGACCCGGTGATCATCACGCGCGAGCTGGAGCAGCCGCTGCTGCGCGCTGTCGACGACATCGCCCGCGACGTGCTGGAAAAGCACCAGCCGCGATTGTGGGAGGCGATGCCGACGCTGGCGCAGGATCTGCTGATCAAGCAGGTCCAGGCCGGGACGCCGCGGCTGGTGCGGGACTTCCTCGACGAGATCCGCGAGCACCTCGACGACGTGCTCGACGTGCAGCACATGACCGTCGAGCGGCTCACCAGGGACAAGGCGCTGCTGGTCCGGCTGATCCGCGAGACGTCGCGGCCGGAGATGGCGTTCATCGCGCGGATGGGGATCTACTTCGGCTTCGGGCTCGGTCTCGTCCAGACGGTCGTATGGGCGCTGACCCGCGAGCCATGGGTGCTGCCGATCTTCGGCGGCTGCATCGGGCTGTTCACCGACTGGCTCGCGATCAAGCTGATCTTCGTCCCGCGCGAGCCGGTGCGCGTCGGGCGCGTGATCTTCCAGGGCAAGTTCCAGCGCCGCCGCGCCGAGGTCGCGCGCCAGTACGGCGAGCTGATCGCGAACGAGGTCCTGACCGTGCCGAACCTGCTCGACGCGATCCTCCGCGGCCCGAAGTCGGATCGCCTCGTCGCGCTCGTCGAACGGCTGGTCGCCCACGCCATCGACGAACGCGCCAGCGTCGCGAAGCCGATGCTGGCGCTGGCCGTCGGCGGACGTCAGCTGCGCGAGATCAAGCACGCCGCCGCCGAGAAGGCACTCGTCCAGCTGCCTTCGACGGCGCGGCACGCCGAGGGTTATCTCACCGAGGCGATGGACGTCGCGAAGATGGTCGAACAGCGGATGCTCGCGCTCACCCCGATCGAGTTCGAGGGTTTGCTGCGGCCCGCTTTCCGTCAGGACGAATGGAAACTGATCGCGGTCGGCGGTGTCATCGGCTTCGTCGTCGGTGAGCTGCAGGTCCTGCTCATGCTCGGCTGAGCAGCTCGCCCACCGGTTCGGGAGTGGACGTCGCCCGCACGTCGGAACGGCGGTCACGGGCCCACGCGACGATCCGGCAGATCACGTAGATCAGGAACGAGATCGCGGTGACGAACGCGCTCACCGGCAGGCCCGGCGCGAGCGAGAGCACGATTCCGCCCAGTGCGGCCACTTCCGCGAAGACGATCGAGAGGACCGTGGCCTTCCACGGGCTGGCGGTGATCCGCACGGCCGCGGCCGCGGGCGTCACCATCATCGCGACGACGAGCAGCGAGCCGACGACCTGGACGCTCAGCGCCGTCGCGACGCCGGCCAGCACCGAAAACAGCACGGTCAGCAGCGACACCGGGACCCCGCGCGCGACCGCGACGTTCCGGTCGACGCTGGCGAACAGCAGCGGCCGGTAGATCAGCGCGAGTACCAGCAGGATGGCGGCCGAGGCGACGACGAACATCGTGAGGTTCGTCGAGTCGATGGTGATGATCTGCCCGGTCAGGATGCCGAACTTGTTCGCCGACCGTCCTTTGTAGAGCGACAGCAGCAGGACGCCCATGCCCAGACCGAAGGACAGGATCACGCCGATCACCGAATCACGGTCGGCGTCGCGGGTGCCGAGGATGCCCAGCAGCAGCGCGGCGACCACCGCGCCGGCGAGCGCGCCGTACTCGACGCCGACGCCGAGCAGCAGCGCCGCGGCGCCGCCGGTGAGCGCGAGTTCCGAGGTGCCGTGCACGGCGAAGGACATCCGGCGCATCACGATCAGCGGGCCGAGGATCCCGGCCACGACGGCGAGGACCGCCGCGGCGAGCAACGCGGTCTGCACGCCCTGGACCTCGGTGATCAACAGCCAGGTCTTCTCGAAGTCGAACAGGTTGTCCACGCTCAGCTCACCCGCTCGTGCTCGTCGTGGTGCGGCTGGTCCTCGCACAACGCGCTCTGCGCGCCCGCGATGTGGATCTGCCCGCCGACCTTGAGCACCTCGATCCGCGTGCCATACAGCTCCGACAGCGTCTCGGAGTTCATCACCTCGTCCGGCTTCCCGATCCGGAACTGGCCGTTGACCAGGTACAGCACGCGATCGACGAATCGCAGCACGGGATTGATCTCGTGGGTCACGAACAGCACCGCGGTCCCCGCCGTGCGACGCCGCGCGTCGATCAGCTCGCTCACCGCGCGCTGATGCGCCAGGTCGAGCGAGAGCAGCGGCTCGTCGCAGAGCAGGACCTCGGGATCGCCGACGAGCGCCTGCGCGACCCGGAGCCGCTGCTGCTCACCGCCGGACAGCTTGCCGACCGGCTGCCGCGCGTACCGCTGGGCGCCGACGGCTTCGACCGCCTCGGCCACGCGCGCGTGCCGGGCGCGGATGCCGAACAGGCCGGTGCCCCAGCGATGTCCGTCGAGGCCGAGGCCGACGAGGTCGACGCCGCGCAGGGTCAGCGAATCGTCGATCGCCCGCTGCTGCGGGATGTAGCCGACGTGCCGGTTCGCCCCGCCGGGGCGCCCGCCCGCGATCTCGACCGAGCCCGAGGACAGGGCCTGCACGCCGAGCAGCGCCTTGAGCAGGCTGCTCTTGCCGGAGCCGTTGGGCCCCAGCACGGCGAGGAACTCGCCCGGTTCGACGTCGATATCGAGACCGGACCAGAGGGTCCGGTTCCCGAAGGCGAGACCCGCCCCGCGGATGCGCACCGCGGGACGGACCGCCGAACGCACACTGCCGGCTACCGCGGACACAGTTACTTCACGGCTCCCGCCAGCGTGTCGACAGTCTTGGACATCCAACCAATGTAGTCGGTCACACCGGCGGGAAGCGTCTCGGCCACATCGACCACCGCGACCCCGGCGCCCTTCGCGTCGGCCACCACCTGCTTGGTCACCGGCGTCTCCGTCTGCACGTTGTTGACCAGCGCCTTCACCTGCTTGCCGGTGATCAGCTTGCGGAACTGGTCGAGCGCCGCGGCGGGCACGTCGGACTCGTTCTCGACGGCCTTCGAGAACTCTTCCGGGGTCGCGTCGGTGACCTTCGCGGTCTGCAGCAGGTAGCGCGCGACCGGCTCGGTCGCGACGACCTTGGTGTCCGGGTGCGCGGTGCCGATCTCCGTGGCCTTCTTGACCAGCTCGTCGATCTTGCCCTTGAACGCCTTCGCGTTGTCGTCGAAGGTCTGCTTCGAGGCGGGCTGGATCTCGCCGAGACCGGCGGCGACCTGGTCGGCGATCTTCCCGACGCCCGGCAGGTCGTACCAGACGTGCTCGTTCTCGTTGCCGGTCGCGGCGATGTCGTAGGCGACCAGCTTCTTGGCGCCTGCGGCCTGGCCGGCGAGCTTGTCGAAGAACTTGTCGTACCCGCCGCCGTTGGCCAGCGTCAGCTTCGCGTTCTTCGCGGCGAGCGCGTCGTCGGCGGTGGTCTCGTAGGAGTGCGGGTCGGCCGACGGGTCGTGGATGATCGAGGTGACCTGGACCTTGTCGCCGCCGATGGCGCTGACGACGCTGCCCCAGACGTCGGTCGAGGCGACGACCTTCACCTTGTCCGAGGCGGAGGAAGCCGCGGACGGGTTCGACGGCTTGTCACCGCTGGAGCACGCTGCCGCGCCCAGGGCGAACACGGTCAGCGCCGAGGCGGCGGCGAGCACTCTCGTGGTGCGGCGGGAACTCATCGAAACACTCCTGCGGGGTGAGCCATACAGCTAATGGAAACCGTTGTCAGATTCACTTTACCCCATCCGGATGATCATGGGGCCATTCGTCCGGAGTGGCCCACCACACGGAGTAGCGGAAAACAGCCGACAGGACTCACATGGGGTGTCGCTTCTGCAAAACGATCTGAACCGTTACGGTTTGCTGATGGGCCGTCCTATTCGCACCAGGAGGCAGGCGACGCTGGCGTCGCTCGCGGCGGAACTCGGTGTGTCCAGGACTACCGTGTCGAATGCATACAATCGACCGGATCAACTGTCCCCGGAACTCCGCCGCCGTGTGCTCGAGACCGCCCGGCGGCTCGGCTACCCGGGTCCCGACCCGGTGGCCCGCTCGCTGCGTACCCGCAAGGCGGGCGCGGTCGGTCTCCTGCTGACCGAGAACCTCTCCTACGCCTTCCGTGACCCCGCGGCCGTCGGCGTCCTCGAAGGGCTCGCGCTCGCGTGCGAGGACGCCGGGGTCGGGCTGCATCTCGTCCCCGCGAGCCCCGGCCGCGAGGACGTCGCGGCCGTGCACCGCGCGGGTGTCGACGGGTTCGTCGTCTACTCGGTGCCCGACGACGATCCGCACCTCGGCGCGGTGCTGGAGCGCCCGGTGCCGACGGTGATCATCGACCAGCCGCGCGTCGAAGGCGTCGACCGGGTCGGCCCGGACGACGCGGCCGCGGTGACCGCGATCGCCGAGCACCTCGTCTCGCTCGGGCACCGCCAGGTCGGCGTCGTGTGCATGCGGCTGGCCCGCGAGCGCAACGACGACTTCGTCAACGCGGAACGGCAGAGCAGCGCGCACTTCCACGTCCAGCGCACCCGCCTGGAAGCGCTCGCCACGGCGTTCTCCGCGGCGGGCGTCGACTGGGCGAGCGTGCCGGTGGTCGAGCGGTTCGACCACACCGTGGACGACGGCGCGTCGGCCGCGCGGCAGCTGCTCGACGCGTACCCGCAGATCACCGCGGTGATCTGCACCTCGGACATCCTCGCGCTCGGCGCGCTCGCCGAGGCCGAACGCCGCGGCCTGCGGGTGCCGCAGGACCTGACGGTAACCGGGTTCGACGGGATCGCCGAGGCGGAACGCGCCGGGCTGACCACGGTCCACCAGCCGGTGCTGGAGAAGGGCAAGGTGGCCGGGCGGCTGCTGCTCGGCTCGGCCGAGCGCGTCGGGCCGAAGATCATCACGCTGCCCACCGAGCTGCGGGTCGGCCGGACGTCGGGCCCGCCGCGCACGGTCGAGGAGCCCTGGTTCGGCGGCTGAGCAGGCCGCTTCGCGAGGTTTCGGCCTCGTGATGTGCAACCCGAAAACATTGCCATGAAGGGTGCCGGGCGGTTCCAATGAGAGGGACCGCCCGCGCTGCGGGGACCCTTCACAGGCCGAAGGAGGCCTCGATGACCTCCATCGACATTCTGCTCAAGCGGAACGAGGAGCTGGGCAATGTCGTCCCCGGTGACCGTTCCTCGCCCCGGCCGTCACTGAACATCGCGATCCTGACCTGCATGGACGCCCGTATCCGGGTGTTCGAGATCTTCGGGCTGATCCAGGGCGAATCGCACGTGCTGCGCAACGCGGGCGGCGTCGTCACCGACGACATGATCCGCTCGCTCGCGCTGAGCCAGCGCAAGCTCGGCACCCGCGAGGTCCTGATCGTCCAGCACACCGAGTGCGGGCTGTCGATGGTGACCGAGGACGACTTCAAGGACGAGCTCGAAGAGGCGAGTGGTCTGCGGCCGACCTGGTCGGTCGAGGCGTTCCGCGCGGTGGAGGACAGTGTCCGGCGCTCGGTGGAGCGGGTCCGGCGCAGCGACTTCCTGCCGCACCGCGACAACGTGCGCGGCTTCGTCTACGACGTCAAGGCCGGGACACTGACCGAGGTCGCATAGCAGGGTAACTAAGCTCTACCGGGTGCCCGTAGACGCCGAAATCCTGGTCGACTGGTTCTCCGCACACGGTCGCGAGCTGCCATGGCGCGAGCCGGACTGCTCCGCTTGGGGCGTGCTGGTCAGCGAGATCATGCTGCAGCAGACGCCGGTTTCCCGCGTCCAGCCGATCTGGCTGGAGTGGATGGCGCGCTGGCCGGTGCCCTCGGCGCTGGCCGCCGAAGCGCAGGGCGAGGTCGTGCGGGCCTGGGGCAAGCTCGGGTACCCGCGCCGCGCGCTGCGGCTGCACGAGGCCGCCGGCGTCATCGCGGCCGAGCACGGCGACGTCGTACCGTCCGATGTGGACACCCTGCTCGCGCTGCCGGGCATCGGGGCGTACACCGCACGCGCGGTGGCGGCGTTCGCCTACGGCAAACGCGCCCCGGTCGTCGACACGAACGTCCGGCGCGTGGTGGCACGCGCGGTGCACGGCGCCGGGGATGCCGGACCGGCGTCGAACACCCGCGACATGGCCGACGTCGAGGCGTTGCTGCCCGCCGATGACGCGCCCGCGGCGAAGTTCTCGGCGGCGTTGATGGAGCTCGGCGCGTTGATCTGCACCGCTCGTTCCCCGCGCTGCGCGGACTGCCCGGTGCACGCCGAATGCGCGTGGCAGCACGCGGGAAAGCCCGCCTACGCCGGGCCCGCCAAGCCGGTGCAGAAATTCGCCGGCACCGACCGGCAGGTGCGCGGCCTGCTGCTCGACGTCCTGCGCGGCACCGAGGGTCCGGTGGAAAAGGCCAGGCTGGACATCGTCTGGCACGACGCGGGCCAGCGTGACCGCTGCCTGGATTCGCTGCTCGTGGACGGCCTGCTGGAGCAGACCCGCGACGGGCTTTTCGCACTCCCTGGCGAACACTGACGCACTAAGACGAAAGTCGGTGAATGATTGCCGTCGTCGCATACGCGGGCTAGCTTCTGCTGAACGCATTCGGCGAGGGAGGTCTTTCCATGACCGAGTCGGGGTTCGGCCGTCGTTCGTTCGTCAAAGGGAGTCTGACGGTCACCGCTGTGGGGGCGCTCGGGCTGGCGGGCGCGGGGAGAGCCGCCGCGTCCGTACCGACACCGCGGATCTACAGCACGTCGGACTGGCACGCGCGGCCGGCGTCCGGCGCGATCACCGTGGAGAACCACAAGCCGACGTACATCGTCGTGCATCACACGGTCGATCCTGGCAACAACACGGACACGTCACTGGAGCACGCCTTCCAGATCTCGCGCGACATCCAGAACTTCCACATGGACACCCGGGGCTGGATCGACACCGGTCAGCAGTTCACGAACAGCCGGGGCGGGTTCGTCACCGAGGGCAGGCACAGAAGCCTCGAAATCCTGCGCGGCGGCAGGCAGCACGTCCAGGGCGCGAACGTCGCCGATCACAACAGCGAGTGCCTCGGCATCGAGAACGAGGGGATCTACAGCAAGGAAGACGTGCCGCCCGCGCTGTGGAACTCGCTGGTGAACCTGGTCGCCTACATCGCACACCAGTACGGCATCGCCCCGGCGATGATCAAGGGCCACCGGGATTTCAACTCCACCGAGTGCCCCGGCACGGTGCTCTACAACCGGCTACCGGAACTGCGCGACGCCGTCGGCAAGATTCTCGGCGTCGCAGTGCGCGAGGAAACCCCGTGGCCGCTGCTCAAACCGGGTGATTCCGGGCGAAACGTCCTCCGCGCGCAGCGGTTGCTGCGGGCCAAGGGCGTCGAGGTCCCGGCCGACGGGGTGTTCGGTGCGTCCACAAAGGACGGTGTCGCGGCGTTCGCGGCGCGGCACGGGCTCTCGCGGGACACCTGCACCGCGACGGCGGCGACCGACGAGACCGGCTTCCTCGGCGCCGACGTCTGGCCGCTGCTGGTCCCGTCCGGGCAGCCGGCGGGCGTGTTGCGCGCCGAACTCAGCGGCTGAGGACGCCGGAGAGAAAGGCTTCGACGGCGCCCCGGTAGGTCTCCGGGGCCTCGTCGTGGACGATATGGCCGGAATCCGGGACGACCAGGTGACGAGCGCCGGGGACACGCGCGGCGACCGACGCCTGCTGCCCGGCGGGCATCGCCGTGCGCTCGCCTTCGAGCACCAGCAGCGGGCAGCGGACGGCGTCCACAATGGACCAGTAGTCGCGGCGGCCCCATTCGGCGGCGATCTCGTACAGGGTGTCCATGTCGGCGATGAGGTGGTAGCCGTCTTCGCGTTCCTCGACGCATTCGACGAAGTAGTCCCCGACCTCGCCGAAGAACTCCCGCACGTGAGCGAGTGATTCGAACGGCGTCGGCCAGGTCTCGAAGTACCCGCGCCAGGTCTCGACGGTGCGGCCGCGCTGATCCGGCGCGAAGTCCTCGGACACCACCGCGCGCACCAGCTCCGGGAATTTCGCCGCAGTGGCCCAGGCGTGCAGCCCGCCCATGGAATGCCCGATCAGCACGGCCTGCTCGCCCCCGAGCGAACGCACCGCGTCGGCGACGTCCTCGGCGAAGCTCTCGGTGGTCCACGGCCCGGTCCGCGCCGCGCGGCCGTGCCCGCGCGCGTCAAGTCCGTACACCCGCCCGTATGGCTTGAGCCATTGCGCGACGCGCCACCACGTCCGTGCCCGGCCCATCAGGCCGTGCAGCAGGACAACGGGCACGTCACCCGTTCCGCCGAAGTCGACGAGCATCCCGCCTCCCGTCCCGATCATCGCCGCTGACGCTACCCGGTCGGCCGAACGCGACCGGCCGACCCGGAACCACCACCCTAAGGTGGCTCCTATGCGCCGCCGCGGAATCGCCCTTCTCGCCGGCTGTGTGGTGATGCTGGCCGCGGGCTGCACCGCCGCGGACAGCCATCCCACGCCGCCGCCACCGCCGCCGCTGCACCCCGCGCCGGGTGCGGCCACCGCGGGCGATCCGTACTACCCCGACGACGGCAACGGCGGCTACGACGCGCTCGACTACCACGTCGACGTCGGCTACGACCCGGCGAACGGCAAGCTCGACGGCGACACCACGGTCACCGCGAAGGCGACCCAGGACCTGAACCGCTTTTCATTGGACCTGCGCGGTTTGGACGTCCGAGGCGTGGACGTCGAGGGCAAACCGGCGACGTTCACCAGGGAAAAGGGCGTGAAGCTGGTCGTCACGCCCGCCGAACCGCTGCGCTCGGGCAGCACGTTCCGCGTCCGGGTGCGCTACGGCGGCGACCCGTCCGCGACGCCGCACGGCGGCGGGAGCGAGAACGGCTGGCAGCGCTCGAAGGACGGCGGCGCGTACATGGTCGGCGAGCCGCACTCGGCCGCGTTCTGGTACCCCGTCAACGAAACCCCGCGCGACAAGGCGACCTTTTCGGTCACCGCACACGTTCCGGACGGCTGGACGGTGATCTCGAACGGCCGCGAACAGGGCAGCAGCTCGGCGGGCGGCAGGACGACGACGTCATGGGCGGAGCCGAACCCGATCGCGAGCTACCTGACGACGATCGCGATCGGCAAGTTCACCGTCGACCGGATGGCACTGCCCGACGGCACGCCGATCGTCAACGCCTACGCGCCCGAATCGGGCGGCCACGGCGAACCCTCGATCCGGCTGCCGGAGATCATCGCGTTCCTGGCGGGCAAGTTCGGGCCCTACCCGCAGAGCGCGGCCGGCGGGATCTTCCTCAACGAGGACATCCACTTCTCGCTGGAAACCCAGGGCAGGCCGACCTACGCGAAATGGGCCGAGCTGCTGACCGTCGTGCACGAGACCGCCCACCAGTGGTTCGGCGATTCGGTGTCGCTGAACTCGTGGTCCGACATCTGCCTCAACGAGTGCATCGCGTCGTACGCGCAATGGCTGTGGGCCGAGGCCAAGGACAACCAGAACCTCGACGAGCGCTATCACGCCGCGGTGGAGATCTTCGGCGGCAACACGGATTTCTGGGCGTCGAAACTGGTCGACATGGGCAGCGGGCACGAGTTCCAGGGCGTGTACGGCAAGGGGATCCTTGCCGTACACGCGTTGCGCCGCAAGATCGGCGACGACGCC
This sequence comes from Amycolatopsis sp. NPDC059021, assembly GCF_042739895.1. Taxonomy (NCBI): domain Bacteria; kingdom Bacillati; phylum Actinomycetota; class Actinomycetes; order Pseudonocardiales; family Pseudonocardiaceae; genus Amycolatopsis; species Amycolatopsis sp. NPDC059021. The sequence continues at coordinate 24,221 of NZ_JBHYIQ010000051.1, read as the reverse complement.
TTCAACCGTGTGCTGCGCGAATGGCCGGACGCGCACCGGCACGCCAACGCGTCGTGGGCGGAGTTCGAGGCGCTGGTCACCAAGGCGTCCGGGCAGGATCTGCGTTCCTTCTTCGACGACTGGTTCCGCGGCACCAAGAAACCCGCCGACGAAAACCTCTACCCCGGCTCCCTGAAGGGCTGAGGCGCGGCACCGGCGAACTCGCGTACCCAGGTGGACGACACGACGTTGGGTCGCTCGTGTCGTCCATCCAGGTACGCGAGTCGTCTGTCCGCGTACGCGTGTCGTCCGATCAGGCGTCCCGGCTGCCCAGCAGGGACCGCGTGAGCGCGCCGCGCGCGTCGTTCATCTCGGCCAGTGCCCCGGCCAGTTCGGCGTCGCCGACCACGATCTCGCCGTCCGCCGGGTGCTCGGTGATCGCCCGCAGGGACGCGCGGCGCAGCAGTTCCTTGACGAACGAGGCCGTGACACCGTCGGTGCCCTCGACGATCGGCGCCAGGTCCGCGGTCAGTTTCAGCCCGCGGCCGTAGAGCCGCAGCAGCGCCTCCCGGCCCGCCGCGTCGGGGAGCGGGATCTCGACGGCCAGGTCGACCCGGCCAGGCCGGTCGGCCAGCGCGCGTTCCAGTTCGCCGGCGCGGTTCGTGGTGAGCAGGAAGGTGACGTCGGCGTCGCGGCCGATGCCGTCCATCGCGTCGAGCAGGCTGAACAGCAGCGGGTTCCCCATCGGCGTGTGGCCGCGGTCCTGTGCGATGAGGTCGACGTCCTCGAGCACCACGATGCTCGGCTGCAGGCGCCGCGCGAGGCTCGCCGCGCTCGCGATGAACCGCATCGCGATGCCGGTCAGCACCACCACCGTGTTCCCGGGGAGCCTGCCCATCAGGTACCGCACGGTGTGGGTCTTTCCGGTGCCCGGCGGGCCGTGCAGCAGCAGGCCGCGCTTGAGATGCTGGCCCGCCGCGAGCAGCCGGTCGCCGTGCTCGGCGATGCCGACGATGTGCCGCTCGATCGAGTCGAGCACGCCGTCGGGCAGGACGACGTCCTCTCCGGCCAGGTCCGGGCGCGGCAGGAACGTCAGCAGCTCGTTGCCGCGGTTCTCGCTGACGCCGAACGCGAGGACCTGGCCGCGCAGCACGTCGTGCTCGGCCATCAGCTGTTCGATCCGGTCGCGGACGGCGGTGGCGATGGCGCGGTCCGCCGCGAGCACCTCCAGCCGGCACTGCTGCTGGCCGTACTGCAGGTTCGCGCCGCGGACGCCGAGGACGACCGGTTCGCCGCCGGGCGCGGTGGTCGCGGCCAGGCCGAGCTGGACGACCTCGGTGACCTCGTCCGGTCCGATCGCGACGGTGGTGAAGTCGACGGCGCCGAGCTCGTAGAGGCCCTGCTTCCCGGCGGCCACCAGCATGCCGACGAGTTCCTCGTGCCCGCGGTGGGCACCGGCGATCCCGAACCAGTCCGGCGTCGTCCCGCGCTCGGCGAGGTACGCGTCGACACCGCGCTGGACGTTCGCGTGCTCCCAGGCCTCCCACGCCTGGCCGACCACGGTGACCTTCGGCAGCGTCACGCCGAGATGCCCGGCCACCTTGTCGACGAGTTCGTTGCCTTCCCCGCTCGCGCCCACCGAATCGGCGGTCGCGCGGATGATCCGGTGCAGATCCGCCGCCAAAGCGGCACTGTCCCCGTATTCGTCAGCACTCCCCATTCCCCCAGCATGACACGAAGGGGATGATCAAGCCGACTCATCGACGAGCGGCTGTCCGTAATCGGGAAGCTCGTTATCGTTGAATACTTTTCGCATATGCGAGACAGATCATCGCCTGGGCGTACGAAACGCGATTCCTCGTCGAAGACGTCCGGGTGGCGAGGGCCTTGTTTGTTCCGGCGGGCGAACGGCAGGCTCCAGCCCCATCGGCTGTGACGGCCGCCAAGCCGATTCCGGGGCCGGAGATCAGTACGCTGGTGGCATGACTGTCGTGAAGATCAACGCCATCGAGGTCCCCGAGGGCGCGGGCCCTGAGCTGGAGAAACGCTTCGCCGCACGGCTGCACTCGGTCGACGACCAGCCGGGGTTCCTCGGGTTCGAGCTGCTCCGCCCGGTCAGCGGGGAAAGCCGCTACTTCGTCTACACGAAGTGGGAGACCGAGGAGCACTACCAGGCCTGGGCCGCCGGTCCGGCGCGCGAGGCGCACTCCGGCGAGCGCGCCAAGCCGGTCGCCTCCGGGGCGAGCCTGCTGGAATTCGAGGTCGTCACGGCCAGTAAGCCGGGTGAGTGACCTCGGCAGAGCCGCCGAACTGATCGCCGGTGCCGGTGCGCTGCTCGTCTGCGCCGGCGCCGGGATGGGCGTGGACTCCGGCCTGCCGGACTTCCGCGGCGGCGAAGGATTCTGGCGCGCCTATCCGCCTTACGCCCGGCTGGGCCTGCGGTTCGAGGAGCTGGCCGACCCGCGTCACTTCGCCGACGATCCCGAGCTGGCGTGGGGTTTCTACGGCCACCGGCTCGACCTGTACCGGCGGACGGCACCGCACGCGGGCTTCCGGCTGCTGCGGACGTGGGGTTCCCGGCTCCCCGGCGGCGTCCGGGTATTCACGTCCAATGTGGACGGGCAGTTCCAGCGGGCGGGATTCGGCATGGTGGCCGAGGCACACGGGTCGATCCACCATCTGCAGTGCCTGGACGGCTGCACCGACGAGATCTGGGCGGCCGACACCGCCGAGGTCGACATCGATGTCGAAACCATGCGTGCCCGGTCGCCGCTGCCGTGCTGCCTGCGCTGCGGCGGGCTCGCGCGGCCGAACATCCTGATGTTCGGCGACGTCTCGTGGCAGCCCGCCCGCAGCGATGCCCAGCTGACCGAACTGGCAACGTGGCGGCGCGCCCACCGCGATGTCGCGGTCGTGGAGCTGGGTGCCGGGCAGGCCGTGCCGACCGTGCGCCGCTACGCCGAACTGGCGAGCGCGGCGACCGGCGCGTTGATCCGGATCAACCCCCGCGAGCCCGAGATCCGGCACGGCCGGGGCGTGTCGATCGCCGCGGGCGCGCTGGACACGCTCACCGCCCTCGACGACCTGCTGAGCTGAAGGGGACTTTCCTCGCATCACATGCGACGAAAGTCCCCTTCAGCTCATGTCACGAGACGAAAGTCCCCTTCAGCCCGCCTCTCACGGGAGCTGGATCTCGGCGTAGATCGCGCGGTGATCGCTGCCCGGCACCTTGAACACCCGGAAGTCGCGCACCGCGGCCCGCCGGTCCACGACGACGTGGTCGAGCGCGACGAGCGGCGCCGCGGTGTGCCAGGTCGGGGTGAGCGACTTGCCGCGCTCCTGCGCCGCGTCGAGGTACCCCCTGGCCAGCACGGTCCGGAAGGCGGCGTGGTCCAGCGTCGCGTTGAAGTCCCCGGCGAGGATCCGGATGCCGTGTTCGCCCTCGGCCGCGGAGAGGTCCTTCATCTCCCGTTCCCAGCGCCGCGAATCGACGTCCGGTGAGATCGGGTGCACCGCGACCAGTTCGATCACGACGCCGTCGCCGAGATCGGCACGCGCGCCCGGCTGTTTGGCGGCGGATTCCCCGGTCAGCTGCGTCTCGGTCAGCGGGAAGCGCGACACGATCCCGGAGCCCTCGACACCGGGGTCCGTGTGCACCACGCGGTACGGCAGCAGGGTGAACAGCCCGGCCTGGTCCAGCCGCCGGAGCGCGTCCGGGGTCAGCTCGACGAGGTTGAGCACGTCGACCTGGTTCGACCGGACCAGCTCGACGATCTCCCGCGGGTCGGCCGAGCCGACGTACAGATTCGAGGCGAGCACGCGCAGTGTCCGCCCCTGCACCGCGCGCTGCTCGACGGCGGAGAACCTCGGCACCACCAGCACCGCCACCGCGCCGGCCACCACCAGCGCGAGTACCCCGAGCGTCCAGCGGCGGAGCACCAGCGCGAGCACCGCCACCAGCACCGCGAGCGGCGCGACGTACGGCGTGAGCGACAGCGGGGCGAGGGTGTACCAGTTGCCGTCGAAGCCCACGAACCGCAGCGCTGCGACGCAGGCCAGCGCCAGCACCACGAGCGCCAGCAGAAAGGTCACCCATCCGCGCCGCGCCCTGACTTCCCCTTCGACCACCATGCGGCCGAGTATGCCGATCCCCGGCCCGGCACCGGCGGCTGCCGGCCGGACCTCCACAAGACCTCCACACGACACGCACCGCTGACACCGCCGCACCGGCACTGGCAGCGACGTCCGCCGCCTGACAGCGCGCTGTGCGCGGCCTATCAGCGCGCCGGTCCACTCTGGTCTCAAGCGACAGCGAAGGGAGACGTGATGTCGCACGCGATCCGGGCCGAAGGCCTGGTCAAACACTTCGGGGAGACGAAGGCGCTGGACGGGGTGGACCTCGAGGTCCCGTTCGGCAAGGTGGTCGGGGTGCTCGGGCCGAACGGCGCGGGGAAGACGACGGCGGTCCGCATCCTGGCGACGCTGCTCAAGCCGGACGCGGGCCACGCGACCGTCGCGGGCTACGACGTGGTGAAGGATCCGGTGCGGGTCCGCTCGATGATCGGGCTGACCGGGCAGTACGCCTCGGTCGACGAGGATCTCAGCGGCACCGAGAACCTGATGCTCATCGGCAGGCTGCTCAACCAGTCCCGAGCGAGCGCCCGCGCCCGCGCCGAGGAACTGCTGGAGCGGTTCGAACTGACCGACGCGGCGAAGCGGCCGATCAAGACCTACTCCGGTGGGATGCGGCGGCGGCTGGACCTCGCGGCGAGCCTCGTCGGCAAGCCCGAGGTGCTTTACCTCGACGAGCCGACCACGGGCCTGGACCCGCACGTCCGCAACGAGGTCTGGCAGGTCGTGCGCCAGCTCGTCGGCGAGGGCGCGACGGTCCTGCTCACCACGCAGTACCTGGAGGAGGCCGACCAGCTGGCCGACACGATCACCGTGTTCGACCACGGCCATGTCGTCGCCAACGGCCGCGCGGACGAGCTCAAGCGCCGTGTCGGCGGGCAGACGCTCCAGGTGCGCCCCACCTCGCTCACCGACCTCGACACGGTGCAGCGCATCCTCGGCGAGCTGACCGGTGTCCGTCCACATCGGAACGACGACACCGGGCTGCTCACCGCGCCGGTGTCCGATCCGGTTCTGCTGTCCACTTTGGTCCGCAAGCTGGACGAAGCCGGGATCACCGCCGACGAGCTGGCGCTGCGGCTGCCCAGCCTGGACGAGGTTTTCCTGGCACTGACCGGGCACGCGGCCGAAGAGTCCATCGAGGACAAGACACTCGAAAGGAGCCTGGCATGACCACGCTCATCGCCGATGCCAGGGTCCCGGCCTCGCACATCAGCGTCGGCAGGGGCCTGCAGCACGCGCTTTCCCTTGCCTGGCGGGGAATCCTGAAGATCAGGAAGAATCCGGAACAGCTGCTCGACGTCACGCTGATGCCGATCATCTTCCTGATGATGTTCACCTACCTGTTCGGCGGCGCGCTGGGCGGCAACATCGAGAACTACCTGCAGACGCTGGTGCCCGGCGTCATGGTGATGAACATCATGCAGGCCAGTATGACCATCGGCACGCAGATGAACACCGACATCACCAAGGGTGTGTTCGACCGGTTCCGCAGTATGCCGATCGCCCGGTCGGCGCCGCTGATCGGCGCGGTGCTCGCGGACATCGTGCGATACCTGGTGTGTCTCGTGGTGCTGATGATCGTGGCCACGATCATGGGTTTCCGGGTCACCACCGGGCCCGCGGAGTTCGTGCTGAGCGCGCTGCTGGTCATCGCGTTCGGGCTGTGCTTCTGCTGGATCTCGGTGTTCGTCGGGATGATGATGCGCAGCAGTGGCGCGGTGCAGGGCGTCATGTTCATCTTCATCATGCCGCTGACCTTCGGCAGCAACGTCTTCGTCGCCAACACCTCGACGATGCCGGGCTGGCTCCAGGCCTGGGCGGACATCAGCCCGGTGAGCCAGCTGACGAACGTGTTGCGCGGGCTGCTGACCGGGGCACCGATCGGCAACTCGCTCGCCGGTTCGCTGGCCTGGATGGCCGGAGCCGTGCTGGTGTTCTTCCCGCTCGCGACGTGGGCCTATCGCAAGCGGGTCTGAATAAGGGGAAGAAAAAGGGGGTGGCGCCGCGAGTGGGACGATGTCCTACTCGCGGCGCTCCGCTGCCGCGAGCAACCGGTCGAAGGCGTCCTTTTTGGACACATTCCGCGCCTCGGCGAGGATTTCTTCGTAACGCGGCGCGGAAAGCTCCTCGCGAAGCAAACCTACGAGCCGGCGTGTTTCCGGGTCACCATGGTCGAAAGTGCCCCGGAGCCGCGCGGCGAGGCCGAGCACGGTCGCCGCTTCCTCCGGCTGCCCCTGCCGCAGGCGGATCACGGCGAGCAGATCGGCCGACGCGGCCAGGTCCGGGAAGTCCGGGCGGCCACCGCTCTTGCGCATCGCGGCCAGTGCCCAGCCTTCCGCCTCGTCGAGCCGTCCGTCCGCGATGTCGAGGCGGGCCGTGATGGTCCCGGTCCACTCGTGCAGGATCTCGCGCGGGATCGAGAGCTCTTCCGATCTCTCCTTGATCGCGGGGATCCGGTCCCGCGCGGTCCCGTATTCGCCCCGCTGCACCAGTATTTCCAGCTCGCCGAGCATGGTGATGATGTCCAGCTGCCGGTTTCCCGCCCCTGCCGCATACCGCCGTGCGGCTTCGATTTCCCGTTCCGCCTCGACAAGATCGCACGCCCGCACGTGTTCGAGAATCAGCCGCCACCACTGCTGCGCGATGTCGTCCGGTGACTTCAGTTCGAGCGCGAGACGAAGACCCTCCTGATAGGACGCTATCGCCTCCGCGCTGTTGCCCCGCTGGGAAAGGTTCAGCGCCTGGAAACTGCGAGCCATCGACGTGCCCCAGCGATCCCCGACATCCTTGAACCCGGTGAGAGCGTGTTCGAGGGCGGCGTCGGCGGCGTCCAGCTCCCCGGAGTCGATCAGCACGAAGCTCTCGGCCCAATACGCGGCGGAGCGCGCCCACAGGTCGGGCATGCCCTTGGTCCGTTCGATCTCCTCTTGCGCCAATTCCTTGTCGCCGTTGAGGAAGGCCAGCATCGGCATCGCGAGAGCGAAGGCGGGGAACCGCTCGATCGCGTGCGAGTCCAGGCAGTCGGCCACCAGCTCCCGCACCCGTTCGGACGAGGGCATCTCCGACGGCATCAGCATCATGGCCTCGATCATGCGCATCGCCGCGCGGAAGTCCGGACGCAACCGGTCACCGAACTCGAGCACCTGCGCGACCAGGCTTTTCGCCAGCTCCCCCTGCCCGAGCGTCGACATGTACCAGAACAGGCCGCCGAGCAGCCGGGACGCTGCGTCCACTTCGGACAATTCGATCGCCGAGCGCAGCGCGGCGAGCATGTTGGCGTTCTCGTCCTCGTAGCGGGCGATGATGTCGAGCTGCTCCCGGGAGCGCAGCTTCGGTTCCAACCGCTCCACGAGTTCGACGTAGTAGCCGAGCATCCTGGCCCGCACCACGTCTTCTTCGTCCGCTTCGGACAGTCGCTCCCGCGCGTACACCCGGATCGTCTCGAGCATCCGGTACCGCTGCTCGCCCCTGCTGTCCTCCACGGCATCCACAATGGACTTCTCGACGAGCGAGCCGAGGACGTAGAAGATGTCCGCCTCGGCGAGTACGTCGTCGGCACAGACGGCCTCGATCGCCTCCACACAGGCGCCGGTGGCGAACACCGACAGGCGCCTGGCCAGCATCAGTTCGGCCTCGGTGAGCAGATCCCAGCTCCACTCGACCACCGCGCGCAGGGTCCGCTGGCGCGGCAGCGCCGTGCGGCTTCCCGAGGTGAGCAGCCGGAAGCGATCGTCGAGCCGGCGCGCGATCTGCGCGACGGTCATCGACCGCAGTCGCGCCGCGGCCAGTTCGAGCGCGAGCGGCATCCCGTCGAGGCTGCGGCAGATCCGCGCGACATCGTCCACAGTAGACGCGTTGAGCACGAAGTCCGGCCGCACCGCGACGGCCCGGTCCAGGAACAGCCGCATCGCACCCAGCTCGCCCGCTTCCTCGACGGACGCCTGTTCCCCCGGCACCGGCAGCGGGCCGAGCGGGCACAGCACCTCACCGGTGATCGCCAGCGGCTCCCGGCTGGTCGCGATCACCCGCACCGACGGCACCCTGGTGAGCAGCGCGTCCACCAGCTCCGCGGCGACGTCGATGACGTGCTCGCAGTTGTCGAGCACCAGCAGCGATTCCGCACCGCCGAGGATTTCGACGATGTGCTCCATCGGTGTCTCGGCCGTTCTGCGCCGGATATCGGCCTCGTGGCTGCGCAGATCGCGGACTTCCAACGCGTTCCCCAGCGCACCGAGGACGTCCTGCGGATCGCGGACGCCTGCCAGCGGCACGAACCACACCCGGCCCCGCTGCTGGGCGGGATGTCGCGACGCGGCTTCGATGGCGAGCCGGGTCTTTCCCGCGCCACCCGGGCCGACCAGGGTCACCAGCCGGGCGCCGTCGAGCAGTTCGGCGAGCAGCTTCAGTTCGTCGTCCCTGCCGACGAAGCTGTTCAGCCGGGTCGGGAGCCGATCGGTGGCCGGCGCGAGCGGCGCGAACTCGCCCCGCAACGCGGCGAGGTGGACTTCCTGCAGTTCGGCGGACGGATCGACGCCGAGCTGATCGGCGAGCGTTTCCCGGATGGCCGCGTACACGGCCAGCGCGTCGGATTGCCTGCCCGCCGCGCACAGCGCCCGGACCCGCAGGCCGGCCAGGCGCTCCCGCAGCGGATGTTCGCCGGCGAGCGCGGTGAGATCAGCAAGCACCTCGGCGTGCCGTCCCGCGCGGATCCGCGCGTCGTAGAGATCCTCGGCCGCCTCGATCCGCAGTTCTTCGAGCCGTGCCGCGGGCGCACCGGCGAAGGGCGCGTCCAGGGCATCCGCGAGCGCGGCGCCACGCCACAACTCCATCGCTTCGGCCAGCAGCTCCGCTGCCCGCGTTTCCCGGCCCGCGGTGAGTTCACGACGGCCGTCGGCGGCGAGCCGCTCGAACCGGGACACGTCGACGTCGTCCGGCTGGAGCGCCAGCCGGTATCCGGCGGCGCCGGACTCGACGACCCCGGCGCCCAGCGCCTTGCGCAGCCGGGACACCAGCGACTGGAGCGCGTTGGCCGCGTCGGCGGGCGGCGTGTCACCCCACAGACCGTCGATCAGGGCCTCGGCGGAGACCGGCCGCCCGGGGTCGAGGGCCAGCCTGGCCAAGAGCGTGCGGAGCCGGGCGCCGCCGATCTCGATCGGGGTACCGTCGTCCTCCACCGCCCGCAACGGGCCCAGCAGCGCCACGCGCATGACTCCAGCTTTCCAGAACCGTGGGGGCCGCCATGCCCGGACGTCCCGGAAGGGTGTCCGAATGCCCCGACGTAGGTGTGAATTTTCCGGACAAACCGGGCCGCCAACAGTGAAATCATGCGCGCCGGAAGATACGTTGCAGCGACTTCGTGTCCATGTAGACCGACGGGAGCTTCAATGAGGGGTCAGCACCACTGGCGCAAACCGGTCGTGGCCGTGGCGGCCGTGCTTGCCGGGATCAGCCTGAGCAGTGGGGTCGCGGCCGCGGGCGAGGACGGCTGGGGGCAGCCGACGCCGGGCAGCGACGGAGCGGGGGACAGCTACTACCCACAGGACGGCAACGGCGGCTACGACGTCGCCGACTACAACCTCAAGGTCAGCTACGACCCGCCGACGCGTCAGCTCACCGGCGTCCAGGACATCTCGGCGCGGGCGACGCAGTCGCTCAGCTCGTTCAACCTGGACCTGCAGGGCCTCACCGTCGACTCGGTCGAGGTCAACGGCCGCGCGGCGAAGTTCGCGCGCACCGGGGAGCACGAGCTCGTGATCACGCCGGCGAAAGCGCTTCACCGCGGCCAGCCGTTCGGCGTCAAGATCGCCTACCACGGCGTCCCGGCCGCGATCAACGATCCGAAACTGGGGCCCAACGGCTGGCAGTTCGGCAAATCGGGCGGCGCGTTCGCCGCCGGCGAGCCGAAGTCGGCGTCGACCTGGTACCCGGTCAACGACACCCCGCTGGACAAGGCCACCTTCCACCTGGCGATCACCGTGCCCGACGAATGGGGCGTGATCTCGAACGGCCGCGAGCGCGGAACCCACAAGACGCCGCAGGGCACCACGCACGTCTGGGCGGAGGAAACCCCCGTCGTGCCGTACATGACGACGGTCGCGATCGACAAATGGACCTTCGAACGCTCGAAGCGTGCCGACGGAACGCCGATCGTCAGCTCGTACGCGCCGGGCACACCGGATTCCACCAAGCAGGCCGAGGCCAAGCTCCCGGAGATCCTCGACTTCCTGGAGTCGAAGTTCGGGCCGTACCCGGTGGACGCGGCGGGCGGGATCTTCCTCGCCGAACCGATCGGGTTCTCGCTGGAGACGCTGAGCAGGCCGATCTACTCGGGGCGGGCGGGCAACGTCCAGACGATCGTGCACGAGAACGCCCACCAGTGGTACGGCGACTCGGTCGCGGTGAAGCACTGGAAGGACGTCTGCCTCAACGAATGCTTCGCCTCGTACGCGCAGTGGCTGTGGTCCGAGGCCAAGGACGGCCAGGACCTCAAGACGCGTTACCTGAACACGGTGAAGGGCGCGACGCCGGCGTTCTGGGCGGGCAAGCTGTACGACATGGGGCCGGGCAACGAGTTCACCTACGTGTACTCGAAGGGCCCGCTCATGCTGCACGCGCTGCGGAACACCATCGGCCAGCAGGCCTTCGACCGGGTGCTGAAGAGCTGGCCCTCGGCACACCGCGACGGGAACGCGAGCATGCAGGAGTTCCAGCGCTTCACCGAGCGGTTCGCGCACCAGAACCTGCAAGGCTTCTTCGACGCGTGGATCTACGGGAACGGCAAGCCCGCGGATCAGTACCTCTACCCGGGTGACCTGAAGCCCGCCGCCTGATCGCGGTCCGCAATGCCGTCAAGGCCACCTTACGGGCGACACACGCCCGTAAGGTGGCCTTAACGGCATGAGGAGGCAGGAACGTGGTGAAGGTGCTGGTGACGGGGTTCGCGCCGTTCGGCGGCGAGGCGGTGAACCCGTCGTGGCAGGCGGTGTCCGCGCTCGCGGCAGGCCGTGACGACGTCGTCGCGGTCGAGCTGCCGTGCGAGTTCGACGCCTCGCTTCCCGCACTGCGCAAGGCAATCGAGCAGCACGGCCCGGCACTCGTGGTGTGCACCGGCCAGGCGGGCGGCCGCCCGGACGTCACACCGGAGCGCGTCGCCATCAACCTCGTCGACGCGCGGATCCCGGACAACGCGGGCACGCAGCCGGTGGACGTCCCCGTGATCGCCGACGGCCCGGCGGCGTACTTCAGCACACTGCCCGTCAAGGCCTGCGTCGCGGCGATCCGGGACGCGGGCGTGCCAGCCTCGGTCTCGCACACGGCCGGGACGTACGTGTGCAACCAGGTCTTCTACGGCCTCATGCACCTGCTGGCCACGGACTTTCCCGGGACGCGCGGCGGGTTCGTGCACGTGCCCTACAGCCCGGAGCAGGTCGCCGCCGCGGGAACCGGCGCCCCGAGTCTCGACGTGTCGCGCACGGCCGGGGCGCTCGCGGCACTCGTCGACACCGCGCTGGCGGTGACCGAGGACCTCGCCGTCCCCGCGGGTGCCCTGCATTGACGCTCAGGCCGGTTTGACCTGTTCGGTGAAGTAGCCGGCCATGCTCGCGGCGGTCGGTTTGCCGGCCCGGTCGAGCAGCACGACGACGCCGACCGCCGGTTTCCCGTCGACCTGGAACAGCACGAATCCCGCGTCGCCGCCGGTCGCGCCGGCAACGTAGCTGCCACGCTGGCCGCCGCCGGTCCAGGTCCCGTTGACGTTCTTGGCCGAGTTCAGGTCCAGGTTCGCCCGCGCGGCGACCGCGGCGGTGTCGATCCCCTGGTAGTAACTGATCGTCGTGACCCGGTTGACCTTGCCCGAAAGGTCGGCCCGCACGGTGCAGTCGACCGCCGCGACGGCGTTCAGCGTCTTGGCCGCCGCCGGGTTGCCGGAGCACTGGGTCCGGTCGGGCACGGTGCCCGCCAGCGCCCGCAGGCACGGCGTGAACCCGGCCTGGTCGAAGGTGGTCGCGGCGGCGCAGTTCTCGGCAGGTGCCGCCGCGGGTGTGTCGCTCTTGCTCACCAGGAGCACGGTGGTCACGACGACCGCGATCACCACCAGCACGGCGGCACCGATGAGCAACGGCTTCTTCGCCGAATGCCGGGGTTCCGGCCGCGGAGCCCGCCACGCCTGCCCCATCGGCCCTGGCGAAGGCGGCGGGCCGGGACGCTGCGGCACGGGCGGCGGGCCGGGCCAGGGTTGCCGCGCCGGAGGCGGTGCCACCGGCGGCCGGACCGGCGCGAAGGCGGGCACGGTGAGATTCGGGTCGGCGCCGCCGAGCGGCACGTGGTGCAGGCCGAACGCGACGGCCGTCTCCGGCTGGTCCTGTGTCGTCGGCACGACGCCGAGTTGCTGGGCGAGCAGTCCGGCCAGCAACGGCATCCGGCTCGGCCCGCCGACGAGGTAGATCCCGCCGAGCCGATCGGGCGTCAGCCCGGCCCGCCGGACGGTCGTGGCCAGCAGTTCGGCGCTGCGCAACAGGCTCGGCCGGACCAGCGCCTCGAGTTCGTCCCTGGTCACCAGGACGTCCCCGAACGGCTCCGGCATCGGCACCTCGGTCCGCGGGTGCCGCGACAGGCTTTCCTTGGCGTCACGGACATCCTGCAGCAGCGCACGGCGCAGCCTGCGGTCGGCCGTCGTGTGCGGGCGCAGCAGCCGCTGCCACTGCGCGGGATCGGCGTGCGACACCGACCGTCCGATGTGGACAAGAAGCGCCTGGTCGATGTCGAGGCTGCCGAGATCGGGCAGCCCATCCTCGGCGAGGACCGCGAACCCGTGTTCGGTGATCCCGACGACCGAGCAGTCGAAGGTCCCCGCACCGAGGTCGTACACCGCGATCGGGCCGAGGCGGCGCGACGGCTGATCGCCCAGCGCCGCGTAGTGCGCCGCGGCCGCCACCGGCTCGGGAACGAGCCGGACGTCGGTCAGCCGGGCCTTGGCCGCGCTGCGCCGCAACACCTCCTGCCGCGTCGCGCCCCAGCCCGCCGGGTGGGAGATGCGCACCTGATCCGGCGGCCGGTTCAGCTGCCGCTCGGCCTCCTCGCCGATCCGGCGCAACACCGCCGCGAACGCGTCGGTCACCTCGACGACCGCGTCGCCGAGCAACAGCGTCCCCTCGTCGATACGGCGCTTCGGATTGGGCTCGAACCGGCTCGGCTCGAGCCGAGCCCGGCGCTCCGCGTCCTGCCCCACGACGAGCAGGCCGTCCTCGCCCGCGTACACCGCCGACGACATCGTGACCGACCCGTCGATCTCGATGGCACGGGGTCCACGCCCGAACGCGGACAACACGCCCACCGTGCTCGAAGTGCCGAAATCGATCGACAGAACGTCCACGCCTCACCCTCCCCGGACCGGCCAGCGCATCGTCTCACGCCGGATGGGGCGCGCCGTCGGCCTACCGGGCGTCGCGCGTTCGCGACGCCGCTCAATCCGACGCCCTCACACCCGGACGTACGTGAAGGCCGAATTCGGGGCGCTGAGCGCCCTCATGGGGGCCTTCAGAGACATCTCACCACTCGCTGCTTGGCGACTCTGGTCTCGCTCGTCCCGCGGCAGCCCGACGGAGCTGCGCCCGCTGGAATCCGAGCACATGCGCCTCGGTGGCCTCACGAGCCGCGACGCGAGCGGCTAAAAGGCGAAAGGGCGGCTCCCCGCCAGGGGAACCGCCCTCTCGTCAGGCTCGAACCGGGATCAGTCGTTCTCGGCCTCGGTGGCGTCGTCACCGCTGCTCGCGCCGATGCTGACCGGCGGGGCGTCGGGGACGGACGTCGGCTTCTTCTCACCCCGGAAGGTGAAGTGGGCCTTGTCGTCCTTCTCGTCCGTGTCGCCGCTCCAGCCTTCGACGTCGACCAGGATGATCTGGCCCGCCTCGACCTCGCCGAAGAGGATCTTCTCCGACAGCTGGTCCTCGATCTCGCGCTGGATGGTCCGGCGCAGCGGCCGGGCACCGAGCACGGGGTCGAAGCCACGCTTGGCCAGCAGCGCCTTCGCCTTCGAGGTCAGCTCCAGCTCCATGCCCTTGACCTTGAGCTGGGTCTCGACCCGGCCGATCATCAGGTCGACCATCTCGATGATCTGTTCCTGCGTCAGCTGGTGGAACACGATGATGTCGTCGATCCGGTTCAGGAACTCCGGCCGGAAATGCTTCTTCATTTCCTCGTTAACCTTTTGCTTCATCTTCTCGTACCGGTTCGTCGAGTCCGAACCGGAACCGAAGCCGAGCGACACGGACTTCGAGATGTCCGAGGTACCCAGGTTCGAGGTGAAGATCAGCACCGTGTTCTTGAAGTCGACCGTGCGGCCCTGGCCATCGGTCAGGCGGCCGTCCTCCAGCACCTGCAGGAGCGTGTTGTAGATCTCCTGGTGCGCCTTCTCGATCTCGTCGAACAGCACCACCGAGAACGGCTTGCGCCGCACCTTCTCGGTCAGCTGGCCACCCTCTTCGTAGCCGACGTAGCCCGGAGGGGCACCGAAGAGCCGCGAAGCGGTGTAGCGGTCGTGGAACTCACCCATGTCGATCTGGATGAGCGCGTCGTCCTCGCCGAACAGGAACGACGCCAGCGCCTTGGACAGCTCGGTCTTACCGACACCGGACGGACCGGCGAAGATGAACGAGCCGGACGGGCGCTTCGGGTCCTTCAGGCCGGCGCGGGTACGGCGGATCGCCTGGGACACGGCCTTGACCGCGTCCTCCTGGCCGATGATCCGCTTGTGCAGCTCGTCCTCCATGCGGAGCAGACGCGTGGTCTCCTCCTCGGTGAGCTTGAACACCGGAATGCCTGTCCAGTTGGCCAGGACCTCGGCGATCTGCTCGTCGTCGACCTCCGCGACGACGTCCAGGTCACCGTCCTTCCACTGCTTCTCCCGCTCGCCCTTCTGGCCGAGCAGCGTCTTCTCCTCGTCCCGCAGCCGGGCGGCCCGCTCGAAGTCCTGCGCGTCGATCGCGGACTCCTTGTCCCGGCGCACGTCGGCGATCTTCTCGTCGAACTCACGCAGGTCCGGCGGCGCGGTCATCCGGCGGATGCGCATCCGCGCGCCCGCCTCGTCGATCAGGTCGATCGCCTTGTCCGGCAGGAACCGGTCGTTGATGTACCGGTCGGCCAGCGTCGCCGCGGCCACCAGCGCCGAGTCGGTGATCGAGACGCGGTGGTGCGCCTCGTACCGGTCGCGCAGGCCCTTGAGGATCTCGATGGTGTGCTCCAGCGACGGCTCGCCGACCTGGATCGGCTGGAACCGGCGCTCCAGCGCGGCGTCCTTCTCGATGTACTTGCGGTACTCCTCGAGCGTGGTCGCGCCGATGGTCTGCAGCTCACCACGCGCCAGCATCGGCTTCAGGATCGACGCGGCGTCGATCGCGCCCTCCGCGGCGCCCGCCCCGACCAGCGTGTGCAGCTCGTCGATGAACAGGATGATGTCGCCGCGGGTCTTGATCTCCTTGAGGACCTTCTTCAGCCGCTCTTCGAAGTCACCGCGGTAGCGCGAGCCCGCGACCAGCGAACCCAGGTCGAGGGTGTAGAGCTGCTTGTCCTTGAGCGTCTCCGGGACCTCGCCCTTGACGATGTTCTGCGCCAGGCCCTCGACGACGGCGGTCTTGCCGACGCCGGGCTCGCCGATCAGCACGGGGTTGTTCTTCGTGCGCCGCGAGAGGACCTGCATGACCCGCTCGATCTCCTTGCCGCGCCCGATCACCGGGTCCAGCTTGCCCTCGCGGGCGGAGACGGTCAGGTTGCGGCCGAACTGGTCCAGCACCAGCGACGAGGACGGCGTGCCCTCGCCACGGCCGGAGCCGGTCTCGGCGGACTCCTTGCCACCCTGGTAGCCCGAGAGCAGCTGCAGCACCTGCTGACGCACCCTGTTCAGGTCCGCACCCAGCTTGACCAGCACCTGCGCGGCGACGCCCTCGCCCTCGCGGATCAGGCCGAGCAGGATGTGCTCGGTGCCGATGTAGTTGTGGCCGAGCTGCAGCGCCTCGCGCAGCGACAGCTCCAGCACCTTCTTCGCCCGCGGCGTGAACGGGATGTGCCCGCTCGGCGCCTGCTGGCCCTGGCCGATGATCTCCTCGACCTGCTGGCGCACGCCCTCGAGGGCGATACCCAGCGACTCCAGCGCCTTGGCGGCGACACCTTCACCCTCGTGGATCAGACCCAGGAGGATGTGCTCGGTGCCGATGTAGTTGTGGTTGAGCATCCGGGCCTCTTCCTGGGCCAGGACAACCACCCGCCTCGCGCGGTCGGTGAACCTCTCAAACATGTGCACTCCCTCGACTGCTGCGCCGGCGGCCCGTTTCCATCGCGTGCTTGCACCGCGATGGATTCAGCACCGTGAGACCACTCTAGTAGCCAAGTCGTCGCGCTGGCGTACCACTACGGCTGTTGGCGGCCCGATCGCACCCGTACGGCTATCCGCACGGACATCTCTCATCATCCGGTTGCCCTGCACCTTTACGTCAAGCACAACGTGTGTCCGGCCACCCGGATTCCTCCGGATGGGCCGTGTCCGCTCACCGCGAACAGATGCGCAACCTGGAAGTTCCCACTTCCTGGTTACCCGATTGGCGCAACATCGAAAAGTATGTAAGGTTAGGCACGCCTAATCAGTACGGGTGTCGCCGCACCGGCAAGGAGGGCCGCGGGTGAACCATCAGCGGTCCTTCCGCGACGCACGCGAGGTCGGCGACGGCCTCGCGGCTTCGCTCCTGCGGGTCGGAGGGCTGCAGGAACGGGGCGAGATCCGCCGGGACGTCCCCGACGGCTGGCTGCGGTGTTCGGACCTGCTGGCCGATCCCGAGCGGTTCAAGGACTGGCGGAAGCTGCTCGGTGACTGGCTGTTCACCGAGTACGGCGAAGCCCCCGAGCGCACGACCGCGAGCTACGTCATGTCGTGGTACCTGCACGTGCCCGCCTACGTCGGCGCGCTGCTGCTGCACCACGAGCGCAGAGTCCCGTCGTTGAAGCCCGCGGAACTGGCGTTCGAGCTGGGCGACGACCGGCCGCATCCGGTCGGGATGGCCGTGCTGGGCGACGACTTCTACTGCCTGCCGACCGACCCCGGCTCCGCGCTGCCGGAGGCGACGGTGGTGCCCGACGAGCGCACCCTCGCCGCGGTGCTGCGGGCGCACTACATCGCCCACGCCGCGAAGTTCGTCCGCGCCTACGCGCCGGGCAGCAGGCTCGGCCGCCGGATGCTGTGGGCCGCCGCGACCGACGCGCTGGACAACTCCCTCTGGTGGGCGGGCAAGCAAGGCGGCACCGCCGAGGCCGAAGGCGCGGGCGTCGCCGACGCGGCCCTCGTGCTCGACACCCGGTTCCCGCCGCTGACCTCGCCCTCGACCCTGCGCATGGAGACCGGCCCCGACGGGCACCGCGAGTGGACCCGCCGCCGCGAAAGCTGCTGCTTCTCCTACCTCCTGCCCGACGAAACCGAATGCGCGGAGTGCCCCCGCACCTGCTCCCGGTGAGTTCTCCATCCAGTCACGCGAGATGCGCCCCCAATCACGCGAGACACGCGTCCGGACACACGAGATGTCCGTCCGGGCACGCGAACTGCCCGCCGGGACACACTCAGGGGCGCCACGACGGGTCCCGGCCGGTCGCTCCCAGCGCGCGGTCGAGCATCGGCGCGGACTCGGGAACGGCGACCTCGGGGCCGTAGACCTTCATTTCCCGCGCCTGCTCGCCCATCGCGACGGCACCGGCGTGCACCGCGGCGGCGATCTCCGCCGCACAGGCGAAATCCCGGCCGGCGGCACGCGCGAGATCCCAGCCGTGCAGCACGAACTCGCCGAGCACCATCTCGCCGACGACACTCGAAGGCAGTTCGGTGCGCCCCAGCGACGTCATCCCCGTCCATGCCGCGGACGCCGAGAAAACGTCTACCAACGTGCTCGTCTGGTTCTCCAGCGCCGCCGCCCAATCACCGGTGACCAGGTCCACATCGGTCTCGCCACCCGTGACGGCCGGCGGTTCCTCCCGGCGCCCGGCGGCCAGCAGCCACGGACCCCAGTAGAGCAGGTGATTGACCAGACCTCGCACGTCGAAGGCCTCGCACGGCGTGCGAACGGTGAGGTCATCCGGAGTGAGCGAAGCGGCGACACGCTGGAATTCGGCCGCTGCCGAAGGGACGAATGCGGAGTGGTCAGCCATGACTCCATCCAGCCACCGCGGAGAGCGAAAGGTATAGAAGGAACGCGACAGCTATCGTGATCCGGTGCCCGATCACCGGATCCCCCGGGGCATCATCAACGAGCGCGTTGCCCGAACGAAGTTCACGCTCACCCGGCATCCGCCCGCGCCCGCTCTGACGCCATTCGTGCAGTACTACTGGATACTGCGCTGGGATCTTCGCGGGCAGCCGCCGTTCGAACAGCGCGTCCTGCCGAATCTCTCGGTCCACGCCGTGTTCTTCCCCGGCGCCGATGGCGTGTACGGACCGATGCACGACGTGTTCTCCTATCGCCTCGAGGGCAGGGTGCACGGTCTCGGTGTCCGGTTCCGGCCGGGATGTTTCCGGCCTTTCCTCCGTCAGCCGGTCCGCAATATCACGGACCGCTCGATCCCGCTGGCCGAAGTCTTCGGCCCGGCGGCCGAAGCGACGACGGAATCGATCAGGAACGTGAACGGAGATCACGAAATGGCCGGGGCGGCCGACAAGCTGCTGACCGCAAATCCGCCCGTTCTTCCCCCGGCGGCCGCCCGCGCCAGCGAGACGGTCGAAACAATCGCCGCCGATCCGGGAATTACCCGGGTCGGCCAGCTGTGCGCGGCCACCGGTCTCGACGTCCGTTCCCTGCAACGACTGTTCGCCGAACACATCGGCTGCACCCCCAAGTGGGCCATCCGGGTATATCGGCTGAACGACGGGGCGCGACGGATCTCGGGGACGGAGCGGCCGGATTACGCCGGTCTGGCGGCACAACTGGGCTATAGCGACCAGTCCCACTTCACCCGCGATTTCCGCACAGTAACCGGCCTGTCGCCCGGCGAGTACGCCAGGGCGGCCCGCGAAGATCGTGAACAACCCCGGACATGAAGAAAGCCGCCGGAGGAATTCCCCCGGCGGCTTGGCGGCGAACTACGCCGTCAGTTCTTCTTGTGGTAGGCCTCGACCACCTCGGACGGGATGCGGCCACGGTCGGAAACCGCGTAGCCGTTCTTGCGGGCCCAAGCGCGAATGGCCTGGTTCTGCTCGCGGTCGACGGTCGCCGGGCGGGCCGACGCCTTGGCGCCGACGGCCGGGCGAATCGGGGCGCGCTTACGGCCACCGGCGCGACGGGCGTGCTCTACATACTGCGCCAGAACGTCCCGCAACTCCTCGGCGTTTTCCGCGGAGAGGTCGATCTGGTAGGCAACACCGTCCAAACCGAACTCAACGGTCTCCTCCGCCTCGGTACCGTCGATGTCATCGACCAGCGAGACGAGCACCTTCTGTGCCATCTGTTTCCTCCTGGGCTTGCTACTCGAAACGATCTGGTTACGGGGCGAGCCCCGGAACAGAAGACTTTGTCTAGCACATTAATACCCGCTGATCCGGGCTAACGCAAATCTCGTTTGAGATAACCGTCAGCTATCCGTCACACGGCCGGGTTATTCGGGCCGCACGAGGGGGAAGAGGATCGTCTCCCGGATACCGAGGCCGGTCAGCGCCATGAGCAACCGGTCGATCCCCATTCCGACGCCGCCGCTCGGCGGCATTCCGTACTCCAGGGCGCGCAGGAAATCCTCGTCGAGCCGCATGGCTTCACTATCACCCTGTGCGGCGAGCTGCGACTGTTCGGTGAGGCGTTGCCGTTCCACGACCGGATCGACCAGCTCGGAGTAACCCGTCGCCAGTTCGAATCCACGGATGTAGAGGTCCCACTTCTCCGCGACTCCCGGCCTGCTCCGATGCTGCCTGGTCAGCGGAGAGGTCTCCAGCGGAAAATCACGGACAAATGTCGGAGCGTGGAGATGATCACCGACGAGGTGCTCCCACAGTTCCTCCACCAGTTTGCCGTGGCCGAGCTTCGGATCGACCTCCAGGCCCCTGGCCTCGGCGAACGCCAGCAACTTGCCGGCAGGCGTCTCCGGGGTGACCTCTTCACCCAGCGCGTCCGACAACGACTCGTACATTCCCAGCGTCGTCCACTCACCGGAAAGGTCGTACTCCGAACCGTCCGCGAGGGTGACCACCTGGGTACCCAGCACCGTCTCGGCCGCTTCCTGGATCAACTGCCGCGTCATGACCGCATTGGTGTCATATGTCGCATAGGCCTCGTAGTACTCGAGCATCGCGAACTCCGGGGAGTGCGAGGAGTCGCTGCCCTCGTTCCGGAAGTTTCGGTTGATCTCGAAAACCTTCTCGATACCGCCCACGACGCAGCGCTTGAGGTACAGCTCCGGCGCGATCCGCAGATACAGATCGAGGTCGAAGGCGTTCGAATGCGTGACGAACGGACGTGCCGCCGCCCCGCCGTGCAGCGTCTGCAGCATCGGCGTCTCGACCTCGGTGAAACCGCGACGGTGGAATGAGTCGCGCAGCGAACGCAGTACGCCGGCGCGGGTTCGCACGACATCACGTGCCTTCGGCCGCAGGATCAAGTCGACATAGCGCTGCCGGATCCGGGTTTCCTCGGCGAGCTCCTTGTGCGCGACCGGGAGCGGGCGCAATGCCTTCGAGGTCAGCCGCCAGCCGTCGGCGAGCACGGAAAGCTCGCCACGCTTGGAAGTGATCACCTCACCGTGCACGAATACGTGGTCGCCGAGATCGACGTCCGACTTCCACGCCGCGAGCGCGTCCTCACCGACCTTCGCGAGGCTGATCATCGCCTGCAATTCGGTCCCGTCGCCCTCGCGGAGACTGGCGAAACACAGCTTGCCGGTATTGCGGATGAACATGACCCGGCCGGTCACGCCGACCAGCTCGCCGGTGGCGGTGTCGGCGGGCAATCCGGAATGCGCGGCACGCACCTCGGCCAGCGAGTGCGTTCGCGGCACCTCGACCGGGTAAGGGTCGATCCCTTCCGCGAGGATGCGCTCACGCTTGTCCCGGCGGACCCGCAGCTGTTCGGGCAGATCGTCTTCGGGTGGCGTGGCGCCGGAAGAGGGATTGGTGTTCATACCCCATAGCCTACGAACTCACCGTTCGGCTACGCCAACCGGATTACCGTTCGCGGAGCGAACATGAAGGTTTTCCGTCGTTTAACCTGGGCTGGTGAACGAACCGATGGCTGATCCCGATCAGGAACTGCGGGCCAGACGGGCCGCGTCGTTCGGCTCGCACGCGGCCGCATACGCCCGGCATCGCCCCGGCTACCCGCGGAAAGCATTGTCCTGGGGCCTTTCCGGGGCCGCCCCGGCACCCCTGCGGGTCGTCGATCTCGCCGCGGGCACCGGCAAGGTGAGTCTCGGCCTGATCGGACTCGGGGTGCGCGTCACCGCGATCGAACCGGACCCGGCCATGCTCGCCGAGTTCTCCCGGCTGTTGCCCGAGGTCACGGCGATGACCGGGACCGCGGAAAACATCCCGCTCGCCGATGGTTCGGCCGACGCGGTCGTCATCGGCCAGGCCTTTCATTGGTTCGACGCCGACGCGGCGCTCGCCGAAATGGCGCGCGTGATTCGGCCGGGTGGAGTAGTCGTGGCCCTGTGGAACCACGACGACGAATCCGTGGCTTGGGTCGCCGAGTTCCGCGAACTCACCAGGACCGGGGTCAGCCGGGTATGGCTCGACAACCCCGGCGATGTGCCGACACATCCGGCCTTCGACACGTTCGAACGGGAGATTTTCCCGCACTCCCAGCGGCGCACCGCAGAAAGTCTCGTGGAAACCGTGGCCACGCATTCGCATATGCTCGTCGCCTCACCGGAGCAGGCGAACACCACGTTGAGCACGGCTCGAGCTTTCCTCGAGTCGAATCCGGAGACCGCCAACGGCGAGTTCGACCTGCCGATCATCACGTCCGTTTTCCGCGCGAGGCGGCGATGACCTCGATGGATCGGACCGACTGGGCGGAAGTGTTCACCGCGGTGTTCGGCGCGCCCTCGTCGGCGGTGATGGCGCGGGTCCACGCCGAGGTGCTGGGCGACGAATATCCGGCGGACCTGGATGTGTACAGCTTCGTCACCAAAACGGACCTGGGGAGATTCACAGCGAATGCACAGGTGTCGGCGGGTGACAGAATCGCCGACATCGGCTGCGGCCGCGGCGGCCCTGGGCTGTGGGTTTCCGCGCAGCGGAATGTCTCGCTGATCGGAATCGATATAGCGGAGACCGCGCTGGAGTCGGCGCGACGGCTGGCCGAGACACTGGGCAGGTCCGATCGGGCGGAATTCCGCCTCGGCAGCTTCGCCGAAACGGGCTTGCCCGCCACCTCCGTGAACGCCGTGATGAGTGTCGACTCGTTGTTGTTCGCTCCCGGCAAAGCGGCCGCGCTCACCGAACTGGCCCGCATCCTCGTTCCCGGCGGCCGACTGGTGCTCACGACCTGGGATTTCCATGGTCAACCCGTGAATATGCCGCCACAGGTGCCGGATCACCGGCCCCTGCTCGAGGCCGCGGGATTCGACGTCCGCGCCTACGACGAGGTCGAGTCGTGGCGGGAACGGCAGATCCGGATCAACGAATTGATGCTCGACGCGGTCGACGCGCTCGCCGGGGAAAGCGGAGGAGATCCCGCCAGGATCGTCGCGAACCTGAAGCAACAGCGCGGCAACCTGGATCTGATGACCCGCCGCGTGCTGATCGTCGCCGAACGTCGCTGATTGCGCACAACGCAGTGCGAAACGCATTCGGCGTAGCCGCCGGATGGCGACGGAAATCACCGGGCGGCGAGGCGGGCCGGTGCTACCGTCGGAAGTGGCCCCCCACTCGGGGACGGCCCCGGACGAGAGCGTCGTACCCGGTCAGGACAAGACGACGCAGTGACCATCACTGCGAAGGGTTCCGACCATGTCCTGGCTTGTCCTTGTCCTCTCCGGTTTTCTCGAGACCGTCTGGGCCGCCGCGCTCGGCGCCTCGAAGGGCTTCTCGAAACTCGTCCCCAGCATCACGTTCGGGGTCGCGCTCGTACTCAGCATGTGCGGGCTCGCCTACGCGCTCCGCGAGATCCCGCTCGGCACCGGGTACGCCGTCTGGGTCGGCATCGGCGCGATCGGCACCGCGATCTACGGCATGGTGGCGCTCGGCGACCCGGCAGGCGTCGCCCGCATCTCGTGCCTCGTGCTGATCGTGGCGGGCGTCGTCGGGCTGAAACTCCTGCACTGAAACTCCTGCGCCAGAGACCTTGACCTCCAGTTAACTCGACCGTCGAGACTGAGGGAGAACCCATCGACGAAGGGGAAACCTCATGCGAGTACCGCGTCTGCGCGGCCGCGGCCTCGGCAGGGTGCTGATCTCGGTCACCTCACTGGCGACCGCCGTCGGCCCCTACAAGGCCGACTGGAACGAGACCCATGTGCACAACCCGGCCTGGCCGCCCCACGCCAAATTCCACAACGGACAGACGATGAGCCTCGGGCTCGCACTGGGCGTGGGAAGTCTGTACCAGCTGTGGCGGGCGCCGGGCGCGGCGCGCCCGAGCCAGGCCACCCCTGCCCCCCCGGGGGGCCGGTTCGGGGGGACGCCGCTGTGGGCGCGCGCCGACCCCGGCCC
>NZ_JBHYIQ010000051.1:0-435 GCF_042739895.1 Amycolatopsis sp. NPDC059021 | reverse complement strand
CGCCCCGCCCCCCAAAAACTCCCCCCCCCGCGCACAAGAGCGCGTGGCTCCCCCTCTGGCCGCGTTATATCTGCCCCCGGGGGCGCCGCCGCCGGGCGCGCCCCCCACGAGCCTGGACACCGGTGCCACGCTGGCGTCCCTGTACTGGCTGACGCAGATTTCGGCGCTCGCGTACCCGGGCAGCAAGGCCGTCGATCCACCGGGCACCGCCCGTTTCCCACAGGCGAAGATCGCCTTTCCCGCGCTGGCCCTCACCGGCCTCGGCTACCTGCTCGAACGCCGCAGGCTGGCCCGGTCGGGTTCGTGAGCCGGGGGCGTCCCTCGATGCGATGGGGGCACCGAGGGACGCCCCACCGCACAACCCGAACCAACGCGACATCTCGGGGTGCCGTGATGCTGGTAAGGCCACCTTGAGGGCGTCGGACGCCCTCAAGG
>NZ_JBHYIQ010000050.1:31816-69303 GCF_042739895.1 Amycolatopsis sp. NPDC059021 | reverse complement strand
GGCTTTGCGGGGGGCCCGCCTCGTGGTGTGTGTTTAATAAAACCCCCCCACCGCGCGGTTACGGCGACAGGGACTCGAGTGGTATTACTATACCGGCGAGTGCTAACGTGCCGGTATAACTATACCGACACTGTGAGGCGAGGGACTCGTGATCGAACTGAAGACGCCTGCGGAGATCGAACGCATGCACGTGGCCGGGCGCTTCGTCGCCGAGGTGCTCACCGAGGTCGGACGGCTCGCGGACGTGGGCGTCAACCTCATGGACCTGGAGCACCACGCGCGCGGCATGATCAAGCGGCGCGGGGCGGAGTCGTGCTACTGGGACTACGCACCGTCGTTCGGCAAGGGACCGTTCCGCAACGTCATCTGCCTGTCCGTCAACGACGCCGTCCTGCACGGCCTGCCCCACGACTACACCCTGCGCGACGGCGACGTCCTGACCGCGGATCTCGCGGTCGGCATCGACGGCTGGGCGGCCGATTCGGCGCGTACGGTCGTCGTCGGCACCGCCGCCGAGGAGGACCTGCGGATCATCCGGGCCACCGAGGAAGCACTGGAGGCGGCGATCGCGGTGGCGCGACCCGGCAACCGCCTCGGCGACATCTCGGCGGCGATCGGGGCGGTGGCCCGCGACTACGGCTATCCGGTCAACACCGAGTTCGGCGGCCACGGCATCGGCCGCACCATGCACGAGGACCTGCACATTCCCAACAAGGGCAAGGCCGGCCGGGGCCTGAAGCTCCGGCCGGGGCTGACGCTGGCGCTCGAACCCTGGTTCGCCCGCACGACCGACCGGATCGTCTTCGACGACGACGGCTGGACCATCCGGTCGGCCGACGGCTCGCGCACGGCCCATTCCGAGCACACGGTCGCCATCACCGAGGACGCCCCCTTGGTGCTCACCCGGCGTGAATCGGAAATCCCCGCATCCGGGCCTCTGTCCACAAAGGATGCGTAGCGAGCCGCTAACCGGGCCGATCCGGCAGCGCTTCCAGGGTCGTCTTGCGGATGTGCCGGAAGATGATGGACGTCCGGAATCCGACGATCTCCTTGCGGATCGCCAGCCGGTCGACGAGGAAGGCGTGCAGCTGGTCGATGTCCTGCGCGGCGACCTGGATGAGGAAGTCGTCGCTGCCCGCGAGCACGAACATCGACATCACCTCGGGCAGTTCGGCGATCGAGCGCTGGAAGGCGTCGATGACGGCCCGGCTGAGCGGCCGCACCTGCGCCGCCACCATCGCCTGCACGCCGCGGTTCAGGCTCGGCAGGTCGATGTCGGCGTGGTAGCCGCGGATGACGCCGCGCTCGCGCAGCAGCCGGGTCCGCTCCAGGCAGGTCGACGGCGCGATGCCGATCTTGCGGGCGATGTCGCGATTGGACTGCCGCGCGTCCTCCTGCAGCAGGCGCACGATCGCCGAATCAAGTTCGTCCAGCATGGCGAGTCTCCCTCCGCTGCCGAATATCGTTCGGCAAGAACGCTTTAAGCATGACGATCACTCTAACTTCGTGGTCATAAGTCGTTCATCATGCAGAGGAGAACCGCGATGGCCGTATCGGACTGGGAGCAGCTGATCGCCCGGCGGGGCCGCCGCTCGGGGGTGACCACGATGGTCGCGGTGCATTCGAGCGTGCGCGGCCCGGCCGTGGGCGGGTGCCGCCTCAAGGCCTACGCCTCGCTCGACGACGCCGTCGCCGACGTGCTGCGGCTGTCCAGGGCGATGACCGTGAAATGCGCCGTGGCCGGACTGCCGTTCGGTGGCGCGAAGAGCGTCATCGCGCTGGACGAGGGCGCGACTCTGACTCCCGCCCAGCGCCGTGACGTCCTGCTAGACCACGCCGAACTCATCGCCTCGTTCGACGGCGGCTACCAAGCGGGGCCGGACGTCGGCACCGGACCGGACGACATGCTGGTGCTGCGCGAAATCACGCCGTACGCGTTCTGCGTGCCCGAGGCACACGGCGGCACCGGCTCCTCCAGCGGTCCGACGGCGAGCGGCGTGCTGGCGGCGCTGCGGGCGGGTGCGGCGGCGGTGTTCGGGACGTCCGCGATGGCGGGACGGCGCGTGGTGGTGAGCGGCTACGGCTCCGTGGGTGCGTTGATCGCGCGAAGGCTCGCCGAGGCCGGAGCGGACGTCACGGTGTCCGACGTCGACGAATCGAAACGCGCCGTGGCCGAGCGGAGCGGGCTGCGGTGGGCGGATCCGGACAAAGCGCTCACCCTGACCGTCGACGTCGTCGTCCCGGCCGCCGTCGGCGGAGTGCTGGACCACGGCACCGCGGCGCGGATCGACGCCCCGCTCGTCGTCGGTCCCGCGAACAACCAGCTCACCGACGACACCGTCGCCGACGTGCTCGCCGCGCGGGGCGTGCTGTGGGTGCCGGACTTCGTCGCGAGCGCGGGCGGGGTCGTCTACACCCTCTCGCGGGAGGCCGAGGGGCTCGACCATGACGCGGCGCTGGCGCGGGTCGAGGCGATCGAGGAGACCGTGGCCGGCCTGCTCGCCGCCGCGCGGGCCAACGGCACGACCTCGCTGGCCGAAGCCCACGCACTGGCCGCACAACGCGGGTGAGCGTGCAGGAGCGCGGCGCGTTGTCTTGAATGGCAGGGTGGAGATCCTCACCGACGCCGCCACCCTCGCGCTGTACACCACGGACGCGTCCAACTACCGCCACGTCCCGCTCGGGGTGGTGCTGCCGAGGTCGGTGGACGAGGTCGCCGCCGCCGTCGCGGCCTGCCGCGAGCGCGGGCTGCCGGTGATCGCGCGAGGCGGCGGCACCAGCGTCGCCGGCAACTCGTGCGGCCCCGGCGTCGTGATCGACACCTCGCGCTTCGTGCGGGGCGTGGCGGAACTGGACCCCGCAGCCCGGCTGGCGCGGGTCGCGCCGGGGACTGTGCTCGACGACCTGCAGGCCCTCGCGGCGCCGCACGGCCTGCGGTTCGGTCCCGATCCGTCCACGCACAGCCGCTGCACGATCGGCGGGATGATCGGCAACAACGCGTGTGGCTCGCATTCGGTCGCCTGGGGCCGCACCGCCGACGTCGTGCGGGAGCTGGACGTCCTGCTCTACGACGGGACCCGGTTCACCGCCGGCCCGGCCACACCGTCCGAAGTGGACGAACGGGCGGCGAGGCCCGGCACCGAGGGACGCGTCTACCGGGAACTGCGGACGCTGGTGCGGGAGAACCTGGGGTTGCTGCGCACGGAACTGTCGACGTGGCCGCGCCGGGTGTCCGGCTACGGGCTCGAACATCTCTTGCCGGAGAACGGTTTCGACCTCGCGAAGGCACTCGTCGGCAGCGAAGGCACGTGCGTCACCGTCCTCGGCGCCACGGTCGCGCTCGCGGAACTGCCGAAACACCGCGTCCTGGCGGTGCTCGGCTTCCCGTCCGACATCGCCGCCGCGGACGCGGTCCCGTCGATCCTGCCGTGGTCCCCGCTGACCGTCGAAGGCGTGGACGCCCAGCTCGTCGCGTTGCTGGAGCCGGGCCGGGCCGACGGCCTGCCGCCAGGGGAGGCCTGGCTGTTCGTCGAGATGGCCGGGGACGAGCCGGGTCTCGCGGAGGAGCGCGCGCGGTCGCTCGCGAACGAACTCGGCGACGCGCTGACCGGAGCCACCGTGCTCGCCGACCCGGCGGCGCAGCGGCGGCTGTGGCGGATCCGCGAGGAGGGCGCGGGTCTCGCGACACGGCTCGCCGATGGTTCGGAGGCGTGGCCGGGCTGGGAGGACGCGGCGGTGCCGCCGGAACGCCTCGGCTCGTACCTGCGCGGGTTCAAGGAACTCATGCGCGCGCACGGCAGGCAGAGCGTCGTCTACGGCCACTACGGCGAAGGCTGCCTGCACCTGCGGCTCGACTTCGACCTGCTGTCGAAACCCGGCGTCGCGGGGTTCCGGCGGTTCCTCGAAGAGGCCGCCGACCTCGTCGCCGCGCACGGCGGATCGCTGTCCGGCGAACACGGCGACGGGCAGGCGCGTTCGGAACTGCTGTCGCGGATGTACAGCCGGGAAATGCTCGCGCTTTTCGCGCGGTTCAAGGCGATCTTCGATCCGGACGGCCGGATGAACCCGGGGATTCTCGTCGACCCGCGTCCGGTCGACGCCGATCTGCGGGTCCGGCACGCGCCGCTGGCGATCGAGGACGTCACCGTACTCGGCTATCCCGAGGACCGCGGCAGTTTCGGGCAGGCGATGCGGCGTTGTGTCGGCGTCGGGAAATGCCGCAATACCAGCGGTCCCGGCGTGATGTGCCCGAGCTATCGCGTCACTCGCGAGGAAAAGCATTCGACGCGGGGCCGCGCGCACTTGCTCGCGGAGATGATCAACGGCGAGCTTGTCACCGACGGCTGGCGGTCCGAAGAGGTCCGTGACGCACTCGACTTGTGCTTGTCCTGCAAGGGATGTCTGTCCGACTGCCCGGTGGACGTCGACATGGCGACCTACAAGGCCGAGTTCCTGCACCAGCATTACCGGCGGCGCGTACGTCCGGCGTCGCACTATTCGATGGGCTGGCTGCCGGTGTGGCTGCGGGCCGCCGCTTTCGTGCCGCGGCTGGCCAACGCGGTGGCCGGTCGTCCGCGGCTCGCGGCGTTGCTCAAGCGGGTGGGCGGGATAGCCCCCGAACGGGACCTGCCGGAGTTCGCGCCGGCACCGTTCACCCAGGCCCGCCGCGATCTGCGCCGTCGGGCCACCGGCCCGAAACCCCTGGTGCTGTGGCCGGATTCGTTCAACAACTACCTGACGCCGGGCGTGCTCGACGCGGCCACCGAGGTGCTCACCGCGGCGGGTTACGACGTCGTGCTGCCGGACCGGAGTGTCTGTTGTGGACTGACCTGGGTGTCCACCGGACAGCTCGGCATCGCGCGGAAGGTGCTGCGCCGGACGCTTTCCGTGCTGGCGCCGTATCTCGACGCCGGCTACGAGGTGGCCGGGCTGGAACCGAGCTGCACCGCGCTTTTCCGCGGCGACCTGGCGGCACTGCTGCCCGGCGATCGGTACGCGCGGCTGCTCGCTTCGCGCACTCGGACACTGGCCGAACTCCTCGAGCGGTCCCCGGTGGAGTTTTCCGCGCTGGACGTCGAGGCGATCACGCAGGTCCACTGTCACCAGCACGCGGTGCTCGGGTTCGCGGCGGACGAGGCCGCGCTCGCCGCCGCCGGGGTGCGCAACACTACGCTCGACTCCGGATGTTGCGGGCTGGCGGGCAACTTCGGCTTCGAACGCGGCCACTACGACGTCTCGGTCGCGTGTGCCGAGGACCGGCTGCTGCCCGCCGTGCGCGCGGCGCCGTCGGACACCGTGGTGCTCTCGGACGGGTTCAGCTGCCGGACGCAGATCGCGCAGGAGTCCGGGCGGGAGGCGCTGCACCTGGCCGAGCTCCTGCGCCGCGCCCTGCGTCGTTAGCTGAAGGGGACTTTCCTCGCATGTGATGAGACGAAAGTCCCCTTCAGCCCACGGTGATCGGGCAGGATCGGGAAGATGCGGGACAGTGGTCAGCTCGTCGAGATCGCCTGCGACGAGTCCGGGTCCGAGGGCGAGAAGCTCATCGGCGGGGAGACCGACGTCTTCGCCCACGCCGGTGTCCGGCTGGACGTCGAGACCGCGGCGGACTGCGTCCGGGAGATCCGGCGCCGGATCCGGTCCCCGGCGCTGGAGTACAAGGCCAACCACCTGCTCCGCGAGAAGCACCGGCCGGTGCTGGTGTGGTTGCTCGGCCCGTCGAGCCCGCTGTACGGGCACGCGTCGCTGTATCTGGCCGACAAGGCCTTTTTCGTCGTCGGCACGATCGTCGACCTGCTGGTGGAGGACGAACTCTCCGCGGCGAGCGCGGGGCTGTACCGCGGTGAGGAAGCACGCGGTCTGGCGCTCACGCTGCATCGCGAGGGGCCGCGCGCGTTCGGGTACGAGCGGTGGCAAGCCTTTCTGGAGGAGTTCAACACCCTCATGCGGGCCAAGAACCGGCAAGGCGAAACGTCCGTCGACGCCTTCTTCGAGCTGGTCGACGTGTTGTGCCTCGAGGGGACCGGACCAGTGCACGAGATCCTGGGCCTGCTGGCGAAAGCCCGTCCGCGGGTGGCGGCCTCGCGGGAGCGGGTTCTCGACGATCCGAAGACGTTCTCGGTGCTCAATCCGCTGATCCCGGCCGTCGTCCGGGCGGTGACCTACTGGGGTACGGGCGGCGGGCCGGTTTCCGTCGTCCACGACGAACAACTCGTGCTGACCCCGGAGCGCGTCGCCCGGATCGAGGAGATCCTCGACGATCCCGCGCTGGCCCGGTTCACCTCGGGGGCCCGGCTGGCCGCACTGCGCTTCGTCGACTCGCGTGCCGATCCGCGGGTCCAGATCGCCGACTTTCTCGCGGGGGTGGCGAGAAGGATCGCGTCGGACGAACTCGCCGGGCGGGGCGATGCCGAACTCACCGCGTTGCTGCGCCCTTACACGGACCCGTTTTCGCTCTGGGACGACGAACGAAGCTGAGCGGTCAGTGACGTTCGGCGCCCGGCTCCCGCGCGGGCAGGCCACGAAGCAGGACGTCGAGGAAAAGATCGAAGCGCGGCGCGCTGTGGCCGAGGTCGAGCGGGTTCTCCTGGGTGGCGAGCCAGCCCACGACGGACGTGATGAAGATGTACCAGCTCTGTTCGGCCAGGCCGGGCTCGGCGCCGGCGTTCGTGAACGCGGTGATGACCTCCTCGCGGACTCGGCCGAAGGAGCGGGCGTTGTGGCGGTGCGGCCGTGACAGGCGGGTGGCATAACCGGGCACGGCGAGGAACTGGTCGTGCATGGCCCACGCGACGCGGGTGAGCCATGGCCGCCACGACCGGCCGTGCGGGCCTTCGGGCGGGAGGATGCGCTCGATCACGACCTCGCTGATCAGATCGAACAGCTGGTCGCGGTTCTTGACCCAGCGGTAGAGCGCGCCGTGGGTGACCCCCAGCCGCGCGGCGAGAGCCCGCATGGTCAGGGTGTCGAGGTTGCCCGCCGCGATGGCGGCGTCGACGATCCGCTCGCGGCTGATCTGCGCGGGGCGTCCCGGGCGCTGTCGGGTAGTCGCGGCGTCGGTCATGACCAGGACTCTACGAGATCGGCTCGGGTGTGGCCCGTCACAGCATTGTTTATAACCATTGGTCACAAATGCTGCTAGCCTGGCCGCATGGACATCACGACAGCAATCAACGGCACGGTGGCCGGCGGTTTCGAGCGGGTGCGGGACGAGTTCGCCGCGGTCGCGGCGACGGAGGGCGGGGACCTCGCCGCGCAGCTGGTGGCGTATCGGCACGGCGAACGGGTCGTGGACCTGTGGACCGGCCCGGAGCTGGACGGCGATTCACTGCTCGGCACGTTCTCCGCCAGTAAGGGTGCCGCGCACCTGGTCGTCGCCCTGCTCGTGCAGGACGGCGTGCTGGACCTCGACGAGCGGGTCAGCCACTACTGGCCGGAATTCGGCGTGGAGGGCAAGCGGGACATCACCCTGCGCGAGCTGCTGGCGCACCGGGCGGGCCTGGTCGGCGCGGACACGGGATTCACGCTCGAGGAGCTCGCCGACGATCGGATCGTCGCCGAGCGTCTCGGCGCGCAGCGTCCGTACTGGCGGCCGGGAAGCGCTTTCGGCTACCACGCGCTGGTCATCGCGGCGCTGAGCGGCGAGGTCGTCCGCCGCGCCACCGGGCGGACCATCCAGGAGCATTTCGCCGAACGGATCCGCGATCCGTACACAGTGGACTTCCACCTCGGGTTGCCCGAGGATCAGGAATCCCGTTTCCTGAGCGCGCAGCCGATGCTGACGACCCCGGAGCGGACGGCCGCGCTGGCGGCACGGGCGACCGGCGCGCACAGCCTGTCCGGCATCGCGTTCAACCGCAACCATCCGCGGAACCCGGAACTGTGGACCCTGCCGAACCACCGGACGGTCCGGGCGCTCGGGACGACCTCGTGGGGTGGTGTGGCCTCGGCGCGCGGCCTGGCCAGGATGTACGCGGCCGCGATCGGACCGCTCGACGGCATGGTGCCGCTGCTGAAGCCGGACACGGCCGCCGCCTTCGCGCAGATCCAGTCCCTCGGCTACGACCTGGTGACCCGTGAGCACAAGGCGTTCGGGGCCGGCTTCCACGTCACGTCCGAGTACTACCCGGTGCTGGGGCAGGGCAGTTTCGGGCACAGCGGGGCGGGTGGTCAGCAGGCGTTCGCCGATCCGCGCAACGGCGTGGCGTACGGCTACACCCGCCGGCGGTTCCCGTTCCCCGCCGCTGCCGCCCCGGAAAACGACCGCCTGATCCGCGCGTTGTACGCCGCGTTCTAGAGCCAGGTGCGTACGCCGCCGTGGCCGGAGCAGGTGCCCGAGCGGTGCTGGCTGTAGCTGTAGGAGCCGTCCTTGCAGAGCGCGGTCGCCCCGGCCGGATTCGAACCGGGCCGCTGCACGCACACACCGCTGGAATTGCGGTAGTGGTCGGCGTCGCATTCCGCGGGCGCGGTCGTTTTCGGTGCCGCCGGAGTGGTTTCCACCGGCGGCGGGGAATAGGCGGGCGCGGGGGCGGCGGAATACGTCGTCGTGGGCGTCGCGCTGGTGGTGGGCGGGGAATACGTCGGCGGCGTATAGGCCGGTGAAGTGCTCGGGGTGAACGCGGCCGGACTCCCGGGATTGGTGGCGGGTACGGTGCCCACGCCGCATCCCGCAATGAACAGGCAGGCGGTCACTATGACGGCGAACTTCTTCACGGTTCCTCCCCAGCCTTCTCGAAACCCGATGTCGAGTTGTCGGGGAAAACGTGCTCGCCGTTACTCGGGAAAATTCCCGAAAATACCGGAAGTATGGTGGGTGAATGACGTGTTGCCCGCCGGGCTAGGCGGTCGCCCACCAGGTGCGGGCGAGCGCGTCGAGGGTGGGTTCCGGCGGTGCGGGCATAACGCGGAGATACCACGGCAGATTGCTGTACACGTGCAGCAAGGTGTACGCGAGACAGCGGCGGGCGAAGTCGTCACCGAGTTGGTCCGGACCATAGCCGTAGGCGAGCAGAAGGCGGCGCAGGAAATCCGCGTCACCGCTGGAGACGAACAGGCCGGTGGCCACGAAGTCGTACTCGGCCGCGCCCCGCATCGCGGGTTCGAAGTCGAAGAGACCGGTGAGCCGCCAGCCGTCGTCGCCCGGTACGACCATCAGGTGATCCCGCATGAACTCGGTGTGCAGCGGAACGGGTTTCGGCGTGCCGAGATCGACCGCGTCGAGAAAACCGGGGATCTGGGCCACCCAGTCCTCGTGGAGTCCGGTGGCACGATGATGTTCGACGGCCGTGGCGCGGCGCCCGGCGATGAACTTCGTCCAGTCCTTCGGTTCGAGGCTCGCGAGTGCGGGGCCGTCGACCGCGTGCAGCGCCGCGAGCGTTTCGCCCAGTTCGGGTGCCAGCCGCTTTTTGTCCTCTGTGGACAGTTCGGGCCAGGCCTCCGCGAGCGTGCGCCCGGGAAGACGTTCCATCAGCACGTATCCCCAGCCTTCGTGCGCACCCGAGGTTTCGACGCCGGGAGTGGGAATCGGCAGCCTGCCGTGCAGCGTTTCGAGCATGGCCAGCTCGGTGCCGATCTCGTCGGCGTAGACCGGCGGGTAGAGCTTGAGCACGAGCTTCTCGCCCACCGCGTACACCGGCAGCGAACCTTCGGTGAACGGGACCACCGGTGTGCCGTCGAGCCCGATCGACTTCATCAGCGTCGTGACTGCGGGGAGCAGGGCTTCGCGGGTGAGCGCGTCGAACTCGGCCTCGGTCGAGGCAGGCGGGAACGGCGTCATGAGCGCGACAGTAAGACACCGCCGCGATCGGCGCGAAAGATTATTCGGTGCGTTCGAGCAGCGTTTTCGTGGCCTCGACGACCAGGCGGCAGATGTGCTCGGGGTCGGCGCTGGCGAGCGGTTCCCTGGTGGCGATCCCGCGGACGAGGCCGATCCCCAGTACCCAGGCCATGACGAGGTCGGCGCGCAGTTCGGCGTCGGGAGCGTCGGTGAGTGTCGCGAGCGTTTTGGCGTACTCGTCGCTGATCTGACGCCGGATCGCGGTGCTCGCGCTGTCGGAGGCCGCCGAGCGCAGGTAGGTCGCCATCGCCCGGTGTGCCTGGCCGGTGCCACTGGGATCGAGGATGCTCCGCAGCGCGGCGCCGAGCAGCTTTTCGGGGGAGGTCTCCGCGAGCTGCTGCTGGCCGTTGCGGGCCACCACCTCCTCGAACAACTGCTCCTTGGTGCCGAAGTAGCGGAACAGCAACGCCTGGTTGGCCCCGGCGCGCTCGGCGATGTCCCGCACCGTCGTCCGGTCGAAGCCGCGTTCGGCGAAGAGTTCGCTCGCCGCGTCCAGCAGGGCGGCCTTGGTCGCCGCCGCGTCCCGCTTGCGGGTCTCTCGTGTCATCGCGCCTCCGTTCGCCAGAAGGCTAACCCGGTGTCGCGCGTGTAACCGCGTTGACGCGTGCGGTGACCCGGTTGTAGCGTTGTAAGCAGGTGCTTACAAACAGGACCTTTCGACATTCCGGGAGTTTTCGCGATGACCACCACGCAGAGCGAACCGCTGGCTTATCCGTTCAACGAGGAGGAGGGGCTGGCACTGAACGAGGCCTACGCGGCGGCGCGCGAGGCCGAGGGGATGATCCGGGTCCGGCTGCCCTACGGCGAGCCCGCCTGGCTCGCGACCCGGTACGCCGACGCGCGGTTCGTGCTGGGGGACCGGCGGTTCTCCCGCGCGGCGGCGGTCGGGAAGGACTACCCGCGGACGTCGGCGGGCACCCGGGACAGCGGCATCCTGTCGATGGACCCGCCGGACCACACGCGGCTGCGCACGCTGGTCGCCAAGGCGTTCACGATGCGCCGGGTCGAGACGTTGCGGCCGCGGGTGAAGGAGCTCGCGGCCGAGCTGATCGCGGAGATGAAGGCCGCCGGGGCGCCTGCCGATCTGGTCGAGGACTACGCGTTGCCGATCCCGGTCGCGGTGATCTGCGAGCTGCTCGGTGTCCCGACCGTGGACCGGCCGAAGTTCCGGGCCTGGAGCGACGCGGCGCTGTCGAGCAGCGGCCTGACCGCCGAGGAGTTCGACGCCAACCGCGAGGAACTGCGCGAGTACATGGCGGGCCTGATCGCCCAGCACCGCGCCGAGCCCGCCGACGATCTGATGACGGCGCTGATCGAGGCACGCGACGTCAAGGACCGGCTGACCGAGCTCGAACTGATCGACCTGTGCGTCGGCATCCTGGTGGCCGGGCACGAGACCACCGCGACGCAGATCCCGAACTTCGTCTACGCGCTGAAGGAGGAGCCCGCCCGCTGGGAGAAGCTGGTCGCCGAGCCGGAGCTGGTCCCGGCCGCGGTCGAGGAGCTGATGCGCTTCGTCCCGCTGGGCGCGGGGGCGTCGTTCCCGCGGTATGCCACCGAGGACGTCGAGGTCGGCGGGATGCTGGTGCGTGCGGGGGAGCCGGTGCTCGTCGCGGGCGGCGCGGCGAACCGGGACGCGCTGGTGTTCGACGACGCGGACAAGCTCGTCTTCGACCGGCCCGACAACCACCACCTCGGGTTCGGCCACGGCGTCCACCACTGCCTCGGCGCGCCGCTCGCGCGGCTGGAACTGCAGGAGGCGCTGGCCGCGCTGGTGCGCGAAATGCCAGGGCTGCACCTCACCGGCGATATCGTGTGGAAGACGCAGATGCTGGTGCGGGGCCCGCGATCGATGCCGATCGGCTGGTGAACGCATGAGCGACGCTCGCGAGCGAATCGAGGACATCGCATGAGCTGGAACGTCGAGGTGGACGGTGGCACGTGCATCGGCTCGGGGATGTGTGCGGCGCTGATGCCCGAACTGTTCGAACTGGACGGCGCCGTGGCCCACCCGCTGGCCGAGCGGGTCGATCCCGACGAAACCGTGCTGGACGCCGCCGATTCCTGTCCGGCGATGGCCATCACGGTCACCGCCGGCGGCGAGGTGGTGGGCCCCCGGCCGTAGGCGGTCGATCCCGGGAGGTCACCATGGGGAGCGAGAACGCCCTCGTGGTGACCTTCGGGTGCGCCCCGACCGGAACGGAGCAGCCGTGGCCCGTCTCGAATCCGCTGCCGAGGTGTACGACGCGCTCGGCACGAAGTACGAACACGCCTTCCGCGACTGGCCGGAGCGGCTGAAGACCGTCGAATGGCTGCTCGGGAACCTGCCGAGCAGGGCGAAGGTGCTGGACGTCGGATCGGGGACGGGGCGGCCGACGGCCGAGCTGATCGCCGCGGCGGGCCACGACGTCACGGGCTGCGACGTGTCGCCGAAGATGATCGAGATCGCGCGGAGCCAGGTGCCCGCCGCGCGGTTCGAGCTGGCGGACATGCGTTCGCTGACGTATCCGGCCGGGACCTGGGACGCGATCGTGGCGTTCTTCTCCATGCTGCAGCTGACCCGGTCCGAACAGGACGCCCAGCTGGCCCGCTTCGCGGACTGGCTGGCGCCGGGCGGTCACCTCACCTTCGGCACCGTCCCCGGCGACGCGGACGACGTCGTGGGCGGATTCATGGGGCACACCTTCCGGTCGAGCACCTATCCGGCCGAGGTGTTCGCGGCGCGCCTGGCCGAGGCCGGGCTGGACCTGGTCTACGAGCACCGCGCGCGGTACACGCCGGACCTGCCGGGCGCCGAGCCCGAGGACCAGGTTTTCCTGATCGCCCGCAAGCCTTCCTGAGGCTCAGCCGAAGCGGCCGTGTTCGGTGACCACGGCCGTGATCAGCGAAGCCGGAGTGACGTCGAAGGCCGGGTTGAACACCGCCGCGCCCGCCGGGGCCACCACCGTGCCGCCGAACTCCGTCAGCTCGGCGGCGTCGCGTTCCTCGATGACGATCTCCTCGCCACTGCTCAGCGAGGTGTCCACAGTGGACGACGGGGCGACCACGACGAACGGGACGCCGTGGTGCCGCGCGGCGATCGCCAGCCCGTAGGTGCCGATCTTGTTCGCGACGTCGCCGTTGGCCGCGATCCGGTCGGCGCCGACGAGGACACAGTCGACCATCCCGCGTGCCATCGCCGCGGCGGCCGCGCCGTCCGGTTGCACGCGGTAGGGCACTCCCGCCCGTTCGAGCTCCCACGCGGTCAGCCGCGCACCCTGCAGCAGCGGCCGGGTCTCGTCCACGAGCACGGATTCGACCAGGCCGCGATCCTGCAGATGCCAGACCACGCCGAGCGCGCTGCCCCAGGCGACCGTGGCGAGACTGCCCGCGTTGCAATGGCTCAGCAGCCGCAGCGGGCGGCGCGGGCAGGCGGCCAGCACGACCTCGGCGGCGTGCGCGGAGGCCGTGCGGTTGAGTTCCTCGTCCTCGTCGAGGATCGCGAGCGCCTCCAGGAGGACGGCGTCGGCACCGCCGGGCAGCTTCGCCAGTGCCCGCTCGACACCCCAGCTCAGGTTGACCGCCGTCGGCCGGGCGCCGGCGATGCGCCCGGCCTCGGCCCGCACGTCCCCGCCCGACCGGGCCACCAGCGCGACCCCGAGCGCGCCCGCCGCGCCCAGCGCCGGAGCACCGCGCACCGCGAGCCGCCGGATGGCGCCGATCAGCTCGTCCGCGGTGCGCAGGGTGAGCGTGCGGAACTCGCCCGGCAGCGCGCACTGGTCGATGATCACGATCGCGTCTTCGGCCCAGTCGATGGTCCTGCGCACGAGCACCCCCGCATGTCCAGTGGCCGATCACGACCCCGCCGTCATGACCATCTTGTCGTGATTCCGCGCCTTCCGCGATCTCCTCGACAGGGCTTTACTTCGGCGCCGGGATCGAGGGCCGGGCACGACGGGGGAAGACGGCGACAATCCCGGCGAGCACGGCGAGGGCCAGGCCCACCACCTGCATCAGTGTTCCGGCGAAGGGAAGTACGTCCGACGGCGTGCTCAGCCTGCGGCCCGACTGCGGATTCATGAACGCGGTCAGCACGAACGTCAGCGAAAGCATCATGCTCAGCTCGATCATGGCGTTGCCGGGGAGCAGCGCGACCAGGATCGCCAGGATCAGGAACAGGATCGGCCCCGGCCCGTCCCAGTTGAAGCCTTCGGGCGCGGCGTCACCGACGGCGTCGAGCAGCAGACCGGCGAACACGAGCGCGACAGGAACGCGGCGGGGATTGCGTGAACCGAGCGGCGCGACCCAGGGCTCCGGCCGGGTGCGGTGGTTGTGGACGATGGCGAACACGCCCGCCACCGCGGAAATCGCGAGGCCGGCGAGCATGACGATGTTGCCTGTCACGACGCCGCCGCGCGGGTCGGCGAGGTTCCGCGCCAGATTGCCGCCGGCGAGGCCGCCGATGGTGATCCACAGGGAAAGGGCTATCGCGGCGGCCGGTGCCCAGTTCGAACGCCGGTTCAGCAGCACGATGGCGGCGGCGCCGAGTACGTAGAACAGTCCGGGCGGGAAGCCGAAACCCTTGAACATGGCGGGCGCGGAGATCCATTGCACGATCAGCCCGGCGGCGCCGACGAGCTGACCGCCGACGGTGATCGAGGTGAGGAGGGAAAACCGGCGTGGTGGTGCGGTGAGTGTGGTCATGCCCACAGCGTTTCGCGGATCCTGGCGGCTGGCGTCGGCCCAGCTACGGCACTGCGACTACGTAGCCGTGCGTACCGGTAGCCATGTCTACGCTCGTCGCGGTATCCCGCTGGCGCCCCGGATATCCAGTGGCCGGACATGGTTCGCCACCGCGAGGATGCGGCCATGACCATCGAACGCCAAAACCCGCCGGGCCTGCACGCCACGCCCGGGTACCACCACGTCACGATCGCCGAGGCGCGGCGCACGGTCTACCTCGCCGGGCAGTGCCCGCTCGACGCCGAGGGCCGGGTCGTTCCCGGTGACGTGCTGGCCCAGACCGATCAGGTCGTGGCCAACACCGCCACCGCGCTCACCGCCGCCGGGGCGACTCCCGGCGACGTCGTCCGGACCGTCATCTACGTCGCCACCGAGGATCGCGAGGTGCTCTCCGCGGTGTGGGCCCGGCTCACCGCGTCCGGGATCGGCGCGGCCTTCAGCACGGCGAGCACCCTGCTCGGGGTCGCCCGGCTCGGCTACCCGGGCCAGCTCGTCGAACTCGACGTCACCGCGGCGCTGCGCTGACCACCTCCCTCACAGTCCCGCCATGATGTCGGTCTCGGTGATCCCCGGCCCCTGACCGGCACGGATGAACCACTCCGTGCCGAAGGCGTGCGCGAAACCCTCTTCGGGCATCGCGAGGAAGAACGACTCCTCGGGGATCTGGCTGGCGTGCGCCCGCATCGCGGCCCGCTTCGCGCCGAGGTACGCCGTGACGTCGACCGCGCCGGTGATCACCGCCTCCGGCTTGCCGAAACTGTCCTCTTCGGACAGATCGGGCAGCGCCTCCTTGGGGATCAGGCCCTGTTCGACCGCCGCCTCGATGCCCTTGCGCATGTGATCGGCGTTGTTCGTCGCCTCGTACACCCGCGGCGTGCCCGCGAGCTCGGCCGCGCGCATCCCGACCCGGTGCACCTGAATGTGATCGGGGTGCCCGTAGCCGCCGTTGTCGTCGTACACCGTCAGGACGTCCGCTTCTTCCTCGCGCAGGATCGCCGCGAGGCGTTCGGCGGCCTCTTCGACCGGGGCCGTCCAGAACGAGCCCTCGTGCTCGTTGGTCGGCTCGCCCATCATCCCGGAGTCGCGATAGCCGAGGAACTCGACGCGTTTGACGCCGAGCACCTCCGCCGCCGCGTGGGTCTCCCGCACGCGGCGCTCCCACAGTTGTTCACCCTCGGCGAGAAATCCCTCCGGTACCTCGCCGACTTCGCCCCGGGTCGCGACGACGAGCACGACCCGGTGCCCCTCCTCGGACGCCTTGCGCATCACGCCGCCGGTGACGATGCATTCGTCATCCGGATGGGCGTGGAAAGTCACCAGTGTGGCCATACGAGCGAATCTACCGGCTCACCCCGACAGAAAACGCTCGAGCGATGCTCAGGCCGGCGTCTTCGGCTTGGTGAACCAGCCCGCGTAGGTCAGCAGCAGGCCCATCACCGCCAGGAGACCGAAGAAGACGCGGGCGATGAGTGTCGCGGTCGGGGACAGCAGGGTCGCGTCGACTCCCGACCGGATCGCGGAAGGCGTTGCGATCAAGAGGAATCCCCGGACGGCGACGAACCAGCCGAACAAGGAGATGGTCACCGCGAGCGGGCCCTGCCAGCTGCGGTGCCCGCCGACGATGACCAGCCCGCCGCCGAGCATGAGGGCGCCGAGCAGCCAGACCAGGACGGGCTGTGCGAACAGGTCGTCGACGAGCCCGGTCAGCGCGGGCAGGCGGATCGCGTAGACGAGGGTGAAGGTGGCGACGTAGGGGCCGATGACGCGGGCGAACGCCCGGGTCCGTTCCTGTGCCGCGAGGGTGGCGGTAGGCACTTTTCCGTCCTTGTCTTCCGGTGCCGGGTCACTCCCCGGCGGGGTGTGGTGTGCCGGGCCGGTACCCGGCCTGGTGGAGCACCGCGCGCAGGAATCGCTCGACGTCGGCGGCGGTGCTGGTGTCCGGCCGCACGGCGAGGTGCTGCCAGATCGCGCCGGTGAGCAGGTCCAGCAGGACCTCCGGGTCGCTGTCCGGCGGCAACTGCCCGCGGTCGCGGGCCCGTTCGAACACCTTCTGGCGAGTGCGGTCGCGATCCGCGCCGAACATGTCGTGGTACGCGCGGGCGAGCTCGGGATTGTCCTCGATCGCGCCGTAGACGCGCCGCAGCAGGCGGCGCTGACGCGGGTCGGCGAGCAGCTGTGCCCACCCGGTCACCAGGTGCTCGATGTCGCGGATTTCCGGTGTGCGCGGGGGATTCCCGTAGGCGCTCTCCACGGTGGCGATCAGCAGCCGGGTCTTGTCCGGGAACCGCCGGTACACGGTGGCCCTGGTGACTCCGGCGCGCCGGGCCACCTGCTCGATGCTGGTCGCCTCCGCGCCGCGTTCGATCAGCAGCTCCAGCGCGGCGGCCAGGATGGCGGCGTCGGCTTCCTTGCTGCGCGGACGGCCTGGGGTGCTCACGTCGATTACGATACAGTACTGCTCTGTATTGTAAAGGGCCGGGCGCGCTGCGGGTGTCCTGCAGCTTTTTGGGGTCCTGCGTCTCCGTGGGCCGGTTCTCGGTGGGCGAGCGGGGTGGCAGGTCTGTTCGCGGAGCCACCACGTCTCGAACGCTCCGTCCGGGACGCTCAACGTCTCGAACGCGTCGTTCAGGACGCGAACCGCCTCCCAGACGTCCCGAACGCTCCGTTCGCGACACCCGCGTAGCGCGCGACAGGTCCACTCGCCCCGTCACCAACGCCGTGAAGGACTCCTTCACAGCGCTGAGCGCCGGTAAGGAGTCCTTCACGGACCTGAGCGCCGGTATGGAGGCCTTCACGGCACGCCGGGCGAGAGCGGCCGGGCGAGATGGTGGCCGGGCGGGATGTGCCGAGGGACGCCTTCGGTGCGCTCACCGCACCGAGGGACGCCCCCGTTGCATCCAACGCACCCAGGGCGTCCCTCGGCACATCCCCGCGCCCCCACTCCCCAAGCCGTGAAGGAGTCCTTACCAGCACCCTCGCCCGTGGGGAAGGCGCCGTGCGTTGCGTTTTACGGCTGGTTTCCCCGCTGACCAGTACCAATACGGTTCGTTTCGGGTGCTGTACCGGGGTATGCCGGGACGGCAGGCTACGAGGGTGGCCGGAAGGCGTCCCGGCCATCGCC
Organism: Amycolatopsis sp. NPDC059021; assembly: GCF_042739895.1. Taxonomy (NCBI): domain Bacteria; kingdom Bacillati; phylum Actinomycetota; class Actinomycetes; order Pseudonocardiales; family Pseudonocardiaceae; genus Amycolatopsis; species Amycolatopsis sp. NPDC059021. The sequence goes on along the minus strand of NZ_JBHYIQ010000050.1, from coordinate 51,628 downwards.
AGGGTGAGGTGACCCGGACCCCGTCGGTCTCACCCCGGGAAGGCCCTACCCCCGCCCTCCCGCCACTGGTCGAGGGGCGGTCTCCGGGAGCGCCCCCGTCCACCGGAGCCCGCCCCTCACCGTGCCGCCGGGTCAGGAGACGGCACGGGTCAGCGTCCGGTACGGCGTGCAGCCGTGCGTGGTGCGGTAGTACCGCGCGAAGCGGCCGGAGTGGAAGAAGCCCCAGCGGGCGGCGATCTGGGTGACGGTGACGCCGGTGGTGGGATCGGCCGCGAGGAGCTCCTGGTGTGCCTGGTGCAGGCGGACCGTGCGGAGGTAGCCCATCGGCGTGATCCCGCGGCGGCGGAAGGCGTACTGCACCGCGCGGATGGTGACATGCGCGGCGGCGGCGATGTCGGCGACGCTGATGTCGTGGTGCGGGTGGTCGTCGATGAACGCCATGGCACGCCGCAAGGTGGCCGAGTGGGCGTCGTGCCGGTCCTCGATGGTCGGGTCGGTCAGCGCGGTGCTGGGGAAGGTGGACAGGACGGTGGCCGCCAGCAACTGGGGTGCCGTGGAGGCGATCAGCGGACTCTCCCGCATCGCCGGGTCCGCCGCGACGTGCTCCCGCAGGAACGTGACGGTGTGCAACAGCTGACGCCCGGCGGCAGGGGAGACGGGCCGGTAGCCGGTCAGCCGCACCGGGGTGTCGATACGGCTGGGCGCGGACGAGGCCACCTGGGACAGCAGGGACGGCTCCAGCGCCGTGGCACTGAACCGCGCGTGAGCCTGGCGGCCCGCGTACGGCCGATCGGGCTGGGCGACCAGGAACACCTCGCCCACGCCGTGACTGTTCCGGACGCCCTCGGTCTCCACATGCGGGAAGCCGCCGGACTCCACCCCGAAGAAGAGGAGACGGCCCAACGGCTCGACGGCGTAGTCGGCGTCGAAACCGTAGTCCGCGTGGTCGAGGCTGATCGGCCCCAGCGGATTCTGGCTGGCATGAAAGCGATTCCGCGCCGGGGAGCGGATCCTGAACCGGATCGACGCGTAGCTGCGGGCGATGAACTCTTCGATCTCGTCCAGGTCGTGGCTCTCGAAGTCGTGTCCCATGATGCCCCCGCCGAAGGCCTGGCTGTCAGCTTGCCCCGGATCGGCCCGGATCGGTAGGGGAACGGTGATTTCGCGGAGCGCACTACGCGGATGGCGGACAGCTCCGATGCTCCATGCGGGTGCTCAGCCGCTCGGCGAACGCGCGTGCGGCGTCCAGTTCGCTGGGGCCGGGACGTCCCTTGCGGATACCGCCGACGAGCCGGAACGGAAGGTAGGTGTCGAAGCCCCGGCACAGGAAGGGTTCGGTCACCTCGAAGCCTTTTCGTTCGAGAAGCCGCCCGAGGCGGCGGGTGTAGGGCCGGAACCTGGGTTCCGGCAAACCACTGGTGGCGAAGACGAACGCCGCGCGCCATTCCCCGTCCGGGAGGGACTCGACGAAATGACGGAGGCGGGAATGGAAGTCCATAGTGAAGATCCCCGAGCCGAATCCCACGAGGTCGCACTCGGCGAGTTCGGCCGTGTCGACTTCGTCGGGGTCGACAACGGGGGCGCCGAGGACCCGGCCCATGACGTCGGCGACCCGCTTCGTGTTGCCATGCGACACGGAGGTGCACACGATTACGGCCTTCATGACGATTCTCCTTGCGCTTTCTGCGAAATCCGGGTGTCGAGGGGGCGGAGCACGTCGGCGGTGCGCAGCTTGTCGGGATTGCGGACCGCGTACAGCCCGGTGATCCGTGTCCCCGCCAGCTCGATCATCAGGACGGAGTCGAGCCGCCCGTCGGCACTGGAACGGAACAGGACCGCGGGCAGCGCGTTGAAGCTCCCGAACTCGATGTCCATGTCCGCCATGCTGTTCCGCGCGAGGCCGACGAGATAGCGGGCGACCGGCGCGGCGCCGGTGATCGGGCGGCGGGCGGCGGTGACGCGGCCGCCGCCGTCGGAGATCTGGACGACGTCGGGCGCGAGCACGTCCATCAGGGTCTGGACGTCGCCGGTGCGGGCGGCCGCCAGGAACCGGCCGATCACCGCCTGACTGGTCTCGTCGTCGGGCTGGAAGCGCCGGCGCCGGGCGTGCACGTGTTCGCGGGCCCGATGCGCGATCTGGCGGACGGCGGTGTCGCTCTTGCCGATCATGTCCGCGATCTCGACGAGGCTGTGGCCGAACACCTCGGACAGCACGAACACCGCCCGCTCGGTGGGCCCGAGGGTTTCCAGCACGAGGAGCATGGCCATCGACACCGATTCCGCCAGCAGGAGGTCATGACTGGCGTCGTGGTCGGTGCGGATCGGTTCGGGCAGCCAGGTGCCGATGTAGTCCTCGCGGCGGCGGCGCACGGTCCGCAGCCGGTTCAGAGCCTGCCGCGTGACGATCTGGACGAGATAAGCGCGAAGGTGCGTCACCTCGTCCGAATCGACGTCGCGCCACCGGAGATAGCTGTCCTGCACCACGTCCTCGGCGTCGGCCGCGCTGCCGAGGATCTCGTAGGCGATCGTGAACAGCAATGGCCGCACCTGATCGAACATCGTCTGCTCATTCATCGGATCGCGGCCCTCGCGTGCACGGCCGATGTGCCGCGGGGAAGCCATCGGTAGGCCCGCGGGAACCGCATCGCGGTGATGGTGAAGCGGCACACTCGTTCCTTGACCACCGCGGCGGCCCGTCCGGACAACGTGAATCCCCGGGGGCTGTCGTCCCGGTGCGTCGCCTGGATGAACCCGTCACGCCTGCCGAGGCTGATCCCCTGTCCCGCCATGCCGATCGACACCGGCGCCGGTCGCTCGCCCCTGATCAGCGCGAGCACCGTGTCGGCACCGTGGGCGCCCATGGGCATCGCCGCCTGACAACTCATCCGCAGATGATCCCCGGCCTGTCCGGGTGGTGCGACAGCGTCACCGGCGCCGACAATCCGTTCATGCCCCGGGCAGACCAGGGTGTCGTCGGTGCGCAGGCGACCGTCGGCGGTCACCGGCAGGCCGCTGCGCAGGGCCAGGTCCGGTACGTCGAACGAACCCGCCCACACCGTGCAGTCACTGGCCAGCTTCCCGGCGTCGGTCTCGACGCCGTCGGTGTGGACTTCGGTGACCCGCAAGCCGGTGCGCAGCCGGACCCCGGCGTTCGCGAGGCGGCGTTCGATGCTCGCCCGGCTCGACTCGGGCAGCCACGCGGCGACCGACCGCGAGACCAGTTCGACACTCAACGACGGGTACCGGTACGCGATTTCGGCGGCGCTCTCGATCCCGGTCAGCCCGCCGCCGACCACCACGACGCGCGCGCCCGGCGGCAGTAGCCGCAGCCGCCTCCGCAACGACTCGGCGTCGTCGAGATCGCCGATACCCCAGGCGTTTCCGGACCCGGCAGGACCTCGGGCGGCCGTGCTGCCCACGGCGTACAGCAGGTAATCGAACTCGAGCGAGCCTCCGTCTTCGAGGCCCACCGAACGCTCCGCGATCGCGTTCACCTTGCCCACCCGCAGCCGCACACCGCGACGCAGCAGATCGCTCAGCGGACGTTTCGCGTCCGGCCCACCCGCAGCGTGTTCGTGCAACCGGACGCGTTCCACGAACTCCGGCCGCGGATTGACCACCGTCACGTGCACGTCCGGCTGGCCTGCCGCCGCGAGCCGGTTCGCGGCCATCACGCCCGCGTAGCCCGCGCCGGCCACCAGCACCCGCGTCATCACGTCCACCTCCGATCGGATCGTCCGTACACCTCGTGGACACCACCCGGCCGGAGATCGTGACAGCGGGGGCCTGTGGTCACGGTCACAACGACTCGTCGGCGGAAAAAGGGTTGTGCGCGACGTGGTGCGAACGGTTAGCTGTGCGGCGGACTGTGAAGGCCTACGAGGAGGTGAGACCCGTGAACGCTGTAGCGATGTGGGTGCTCCCCCTCGTCAAATCACGGTCGGGCGACTGACGTAGGTGTCGCCGGGAGCGCCTCGACAAGGCAATCCCGAAAGGCGACATCCATGAACTCTGTGCATTTCCCGCCGGGCACCGGCGAACACGCCGTGGTGCTCACGCGAGTCGGCGAGCGGCAATGGCACGCGCTGGAGGACGACCGGGTGGTCGGCCGCGGCGAAGCCTTCCGCAGGCCCGACGGGCGGACCTTCCTCAGCATCGACGCGTGGCACGGCGCGGTCTTCGACCACCTCGCCGAGGCCATGCTTCCCGAACTGCCGAAGCCGCTCTACACCGTGGTCGACGAGGCCGACCACGATTTGACGTCCCAGTGGGAGCGAGCCGGTTTCACCATCCGGCGTCGTGAGTGGGAGTACCTCGTGCCCACGGACCCCCGGGTCACGGGACTCGGCTCGGTGGAACCACCGGCGGGCGTGACGATCGCGGGCATCGGCGAGGCGGCGGACGGCCCGCTGCGCGCGCTGGACCGCGCGATCCGCGCCGAAGTCGAGGCCACGGTCGGCTGGCAGGAGATGCCGGCCGAGGTACTGCCCCGTCCGGAGGGCGTCACCGTGCTGGACCCGTCGAAGTACGCGGTGGCGGCGCGGTCCGGGCGGTACGTGGGACTGGTCCGGCTGGGGCCGATGACCCGGCGGCCCCGGGTCGGGCTGATCGCGGTGCTTGCCGACCAGCATCGCCGCGGTATCGCCCGTGCGTTGCTCGCCGACGTGCTGGGCCGGCTGCACCGGCGCGGGATCGAAACGGCGTCCGCCGATGTCACCGAGTCCAACGGTGCGGCCGCGGCGCTCTTCGAGAGCGTCGGTGCTCGCCGGGGGAACAGCAGCCTGGAGCTGGTGCTCCGCTGATCCCCGGCGCGACGCGTTCGTTTCTTTCCCCACCTCACAGATCGGAAAAACACATGGCGAAAACAGCAGGGGGCATCGAAGTCGAGGGCACCGTCCTCGAATGCCTGCGCAATGCCACCTTCCGAGTGGAACTCGAGAACGGGCACAAGGTGCTGGCCCACATCAGCGGCAAGATCAGGAAGAACTACATCAAGATCCTGCCGTTCGACCGGGTGCTCCTGGAGCTCAGCCCGTATGACCTCACCCGTGGCCGGATCCTGTTCCGGTACCGGAACTAGCTTTTCGTAGCGGCAACGATCTCGGTGCGGGGGCCGTCGTCAGGGTTCAGGCCCTGGCGGCGGCCCCCGGTGTCCTCACGCGTGGGTCAGTATTCGTTCTTGATGACGAAGTAGGAGCCGCGGATGGTTCCGGCCAGCTTCGACTTCTGCCGGGCGAACTTGAACGAGGAGAGTTCCGCGGGGACTTCCATCCCCTCGGAGAGCTTGAACCCGACCGCCCGTTTCCCAGAGTCGTCCAAGGTGTACATCACGTTGATCGACAGGCCGTTCTCGTAGAAGACGTAGGCCATCCGGATGTTCTCGACCTGGAACTCGGTCGCTTCGAGCGGGCGGGAGGAAATGACGATGTCGCGTTCCTCCTTGAGGATCCGGTGCACCCAGTCGATGGTCGACGTGGCTTCGCTCGCGGGCTGGACCGTGAAGACGTGGTCGTACTTGTTCTTGAAGTACCGGGCTTCGTTTGCCCGCAGGCCGGCGAGTGCGTCCGCGACCGGCGACGACTCCAGGCCGAGTGTCGATACGGTGGCGAACTCGACGGCATAGGACATGGCGAATCCCTCCGGATACGGGTCGGTCGGGCTCAGCGTATGCGCTGGTGACGGAGGTAGACCACTCGGGAGCCCACGGTCCGGGACTCGATCAGCCGCAGGTCGAGGCGGTTCGCGAGGGGCGGGAAGTACGGGGTGCCGCCGCCGAGGACGACCGGGTTGACGAACTGGCGGTATTCGTCGATCAGGTCCTCGGCGACGGCGGCCGCGGCCAGGTTCGCCCCGCCGATGGACACCACGCCCTCGCCCGGCTGATCGCGCAGCCTGCCGACCTCGGTCGCCAGGTCGCCGGTGGCCAGGCGTGCGTTGCCCACCACCGAGGTCAGCGTGCGGGAGAACACCACCTTCGGGATCCGCCGCCAGATCCGGGCGAACTCCAGCTGCGCCGCGTCGGACATGGTCTGCTCGGCGGTCTCCCAGACCAGCATGGTCTCGTACAGCCGCCGTCCGCACAGATATCCCGCGAGGTGCCGGGTCTGCTCGACGTGGAAGTCGAACAACTCCGCCTCCGGGGCGCCCCAGTCGATGTCGCCGTCCGGAGCGGCGATGAAGCCGTCCAGCGACACACTCATCGAACAGATCACCGGCAGCATCGGGTCCTCCTGTCGTCGATCATCGTGGTCACCCGGCGCTGGGCAGGGTCCGCCGGAGAAACTCCGTGGTCAGGTCCCAGGCGCGCGCGGCTGCCCGCGGGTGGTGGAACATCGGGGCGACGCGGTTGTGGAAGGCGTGCCCGGCGTCTTCCTGGACGTGGATCTCGGCGCCGGGATGCGCGGCGACGGCCTCTTCGACGAGCCGGACGTCCGAGCGGGGGATGTACGGGTCCTGGCCGCCGAAGTGGAACTGGATGGGACAGGTGATCCGGTCCAGCGCGGCGATCTGCGCGGGCACGGTCGAGCCGTAGAACGACACGGCTACGTCGGGATCGGACTGGGCCGCGGCGGCGAAGGCCAGCGCGCCGCCGAGACAGAACCCGAACACCCCCGCCCGGCCGTCGACCTCCGGCAGCGCGCGGAGGTGGGCCAGCGCGGCGAGGACATCCGAGACGCCCTTCCCGGGGTCGAAGTCGCTCATGATCTTCATGGACGCGGCGACGCCCTCTTCGTCGTGGGCCGAGGACCAGCCGGGAGCGAACCGCCAGAACAGTTCCGGCACGGCGACGACGTAGCCGAGCGCGGCGAGGTCGGCCGCGACCGACTTCAGATAGTCGTCGAGGCCGAAGATCTCCTGGACCAGCACGAGCCCCGGCCCACGGCCGGATTCGGGCAGCCAGACCGGCAGACCCACGGTGCCGTCGGCGAGAACCAGCTGATCGGTGCGTGTGCTCAAGCCGCGTGTGCTCAAGATGTGCTCCCTGGCCGGAAATCGGTGAATGCCTTGACAAGGACGTCGTGCACGAGCCGGGCCTGGCGGCCGTCGGGGTCGAGGTCGGGATCGAACACGGTCAGCTCGAACCCGGCCACGCCGGGCAGCGCGAACAGCCCGCGCAGCAAGGCGACGAGGGTTTCCGGATCGAGACCGCCGGGATCGGGACTGTCCACTGCGGACACATATTCCGGGTCGAGCACGTCGATGTCCACGTGGACCCAGAAGCCGTCGAGACCCGAGAACGTCTCCCGCGCAGCGGAAAGTGCCTCGCCGACGCCGCCCGCCATGATCGATTCGCTGGCGACGGCGCGGATCCCGGCTTCGCGGACTTCGCCGGATTCGCGCTCCCGCACGCCGAGCACGACCACGTCCTCATCCCGCACGTACGGCCGCAGACCGTCGATCTCGGCGAGATCCGGCGCGCCCCGCCCGGTCATGATCGCCAGATCCTCCCCGGCCGCCGCGCCGACGTGCGGGGAGTTCTCCAGGCTCCGGAAGTCGCTGTGCCCGTCGAGGTACGCGATGCCGTACCGGCCTTCGCGCCGCAGCGCCAGCGCCGCGGCGAGCGCGATCGAGCAGTCCCCGCCGAGTACCACGGGAAAACCGCCGCCGGCACGGACCTTCGCCAGCCGGGCGGCGAGCGCGCGGGTGTACGCGGCGATGGCGGCCGAGTTGCGGACGCCGTCACCCGGCTCCCAAGTGGACAGATACCGCCCCGGTGTCACCACTCCGGCGTCGGTGGCGCCGAGCGCGGCGAGGAGCCCGAGGTCCCGCAGGACCCCGGGTGTCTTGTAGCAGCCCGGTACGGCGCCGTCGGCCGGTGGGCGCAGGCCCAGGTTCGACGGCGCGTCGAGCACGACGAGATTCCCCATGGCCGTCACCCTAGCGGCGGCCACCGACAATTCCCGGGTTACTGGTCGCCGCAGGTGATCTTCGGCGACGGGTCGTACTTCACGGTCCTGGTCGAGCGGCTGACCTCACGGCCGGTCGCGGCGTCCTTGAGCACGCGCGTGTCGCTGGTGGTGAACCCGGGGCCACCGCTGGACGGGTGGCAGTTCTGCTTCGGCCCGGCCCGCTCGAACGGCGGAGTCTCGTTGGTCCGGCCGCCGGGGATCGACTCGACGGTGTACCGCTTGGTGCCCCACAGTTTCACCGTGATCGAGGACGGCGTCCAGATGGTCTGGATCGCGACGCCGTTCGGGCTGTCGTTGGTGAACTTCAGGTCGATCACGCTGGAACCGTTGGGGTTCTGGAACACCGTCGCCTCGCGCCCGGCGGGATAGCGGCTGATGTAGTAGCTGTGTTCCTTGTGCCCGGCGTCCTTCATGCCCGAGAAGTACGACGCGTTGTACAACGTGGTCGCGAACTGGGAGATGCCGCCGCCGATCTCGCGCGCGGGAGCGCCGTTCTCGATCACGCCCGCCTCGACATACCCCTGCGGCGCCCCGCGCGGGCCGGTGTAGCCGTTGAGGCTGAAGGTCTCGCCGGGTTTCACGATGGCGCCGTTGACCTTCTCGGCGACCACGCGGATGTTGGTCCCGGAGTCCGCGGCGAAACCACCGGTGGTGAACTCGCCGATGACCTCCTTCACGCCGAGCTGGTTGGCCTGGTCGGTGGTCACCTTCGCCGGAGCGTTCTTGTACAGCGCGGCGAGCTCGCGGCCGTCTTTGCGCTTGAGGACGTCCGGCAGCGGTTTGAGGCTCGGGTCCCAGTCGATCGTGCGGCCGTCCACGGAGGGCTCGACAGCGGGTTTGCCGCCGTCGAACACGATCTCCGCGTCCTTGCCTTCCTTCTCGGTGGACTTCAGCTGCGGCCCGGCGGCCTCGACGATCTTCGCGTTGTCGACCTTCGGGTTCAGCATGCCGCCCTCGCCCGGTTCGAACGTGATCGCCGACGCGATGGCCTCCGGCTTGACCGTCGCGTCCTTGCCCTCGCCCTTGACCACGACCGGCGAGGCGACGGCCGGGGCGGCGAACGTGTCGAGCGCGGCCTGGACGCCCTGCGGCGTGGTCCGCACCGCCTTGGTGGTCACCGGCAGGTTCATCGTCTGGCCGCTCGCCCAGTGCGTGAGGATCTGCTGCGAGGCGGCGGCGACGTCGAGCTGCTGGCCCGGCTTCGGCATGACCGCGACCGGCTTCGCGCCCTCGAAGCGCACGGTGCCCTCGGCGGATTCGCGGTCGACGCGGCCGCGCAGATCCTCCAGCGCGGCGCCGAGCTTGCCCTCGTCCGCGTGCGTGACGACGCCGACCTCGCGGCTGCTGAACAGCGACGCGAGCCGGGTGAACGGGTTGAGCGGCTGGTCGCCCGCCTGGTCGAGGGTGGCGGGCCAGTCCAGCCGCAGGCCAGCGATGGTCGGCGACAGTGTCGACTGGACGTCACCCGCGGTCACCGCGAGCGGCCGGGTCAGCCGCGGTTCGATCGTGCCGCGCAGCTGCTGTTCGGCCTGTTTGCGGTCCAGCCCGCCGACGTCGACCCCGGCCACGGTGACGCCGCGGGGAACGCTGCCCTGGCTGGCGATCAGGTCGATGGCGTAGACGACCACGAGCAGGCCGAACAGCCCGCCGGCGATCCAGCCCGCCTTGCGCAGGCCAGGGCGTCGTCGCGGTGTGCTCGCCCGCACGGCGGGCTCGATGACCTCGGTGGCCTCGGCCCGCTCCGGCGGGACGACGGGGAGAACGTCCGTCTGCTCGCCATGCGATTCCGGCCAGCGTGGTTCGTGCGGCAACTTTCCACCCTCCAGCCCGGCGCCGGGGTTGCGCCGCTGACGCGATCACGATAACGGGCCTTCGGACAAGCCTGACGACTCGCCCGTACGGGGGACAAAACGGTCACACTTAAGGGTGGATGGATCACCGCGGGTCAGGTTCGGGAGTATGCCCCAGCCGGGCGAGAAAGTCGAAATCGCAGCCCTGATCCGCCTGTGTGACGTGCTGAGCGTAGAGCGCCCCGTAGCCGCGTTCGCAGGCTGGTTCCGGCGGTGTCCACGCAGCTCGGCGCCGATCCAGCTCGGCGCTGTCGACCTCCAGGCGCAGCGTTCTGGCAGGAACGTCAAGGGTGATGCGGTCGCCGTCGCGGACCAGCGCGAGCGGTCCGCCCGCGGCCGATTCGGGCGCGACGTGCAATACGCACGCTCCGTAACTGGTGCCACTCATTCGTGCATCGGAAATCCGGACCATGTCGCGCACGCCTTCGGCCAGCAGCCGGTCGGGGATCGGGAGCATCCCGTATTCGGGCATTCCGGGCCCGCCGAGCGGACCGGAACCCCGCAACACCAGGACCGAATCCGCGGTGATGCCCAGTTCCGGGTCGTTGATCCGCCGCTTGAGGTCGGTGTAGTCGTCGAAGACGACGGCGGGCCCGGTGTGGGTGAGCAGCCGGGCCTCGGCGGCGATGTGCTTGATCACCGCGCCGGACGGCGCCAGGTTCCCGCGCAGCACCGCGACGCCGCCTTCGGGAGCGATCGGGTTGTCGCGCGGCCGGATGACGTCGTCGTTGTGTACCCGCGCGGTCGCCAGCGTCTCGCCGAGCGTGCGGCCGCTGACCGTGAGTCGGTCGGTGTGCAGCAGATCCGTCAGCCGCGACAGCAGTCCGGGCAGCCCGCCCGCGTAGTAGAAGTCCTCCATCAGCCAGGCGCCGCCGGGCCGGATGTTCGCCAGCACCGGAACACGTCGCGCGATCGCGTCGAAATCGTTCAGGCTCAAGGGGATCCGGCTCCGGCCCGCCATCGCGATCAGGTGAATCACGGCGTTGGTCGACCCGCCCAGCGCGAGCACGGTGGTGACGGCGTCGGCGTACGCGCGCTCGTCGAGCACGCGGCCGATCGTCAGGTCCGCCCAGACCATCTCGACGATCCGGGCGCCGCTGGCCGCGGCCATCCGGTGGTGCGCGGAATCGACGGCCGGGATCGACGCCGCGCCGGGCAGCGTCAGCCCGAGCACCTCGGCCGCCGACGTCATCGTGGACGCGGTGCCCATGGTCATGCAGTGCCCCGGCGAGCGCGCGAGACCGCGTTCGAGCTCCGACAGCTCTTCGTCGCCGATCAACCCGGCACGCCGGTCGTCCCAGTACCGCCACATGTCCGTCCCGCTGCCGAGGACTTCGTCGCGCCAGTGCCCGCGCAACATCGGCCCGGCGGGGACGAAGATCGCCGGCAGCCCGGCGCTCGCCGCGCCCATGAGCAGCGCGGGAGTCGTCTTGTCGCAGCCGCCCATGAGCACCGCGCCGTCGATCGGGTAGGAGCGCAGGATTTCCTCGGTCTCCATGGCCAGGAGGTTGCGGTAGAGCATCGGCGTCGGCTTCTGGTACGTCTCCGACAAGGTGGCCACCGGGAACTCCAGCGGGAAGCCGCCCGCCTGCCACACCCCGCGTTTGACCTGCTCGGCGCGTTCGCGCAGGTGCATGTGACAGGGATTGATGTCACTCCAGGTGTTGAGGATCCCGATCACCGGTTTGCCGAGGTGCTCACCGGGTGCGAAGCCGAGCTGCCGGGCGCGGGCGCGATGGCTGAAGCCACGCAGGTCGTCGCCGCCGAACCAGCGGTGGCTGCGCAGTTCCTCCGGAGTCTTCATGTGCGGTACGGTATCTGATATACGAAGCGTGTCGCATAACGTCGTCACAGCCTGGCTGGTTAGATTGACGGGATCTGCGAAGACCTGCCGATGCGGAGTGGCCGATGCCAGGGACGTTCAGCCTGCCCGCCTCCCGGACCGAGGTGGTCCTGGAGGAGATCCGGCGTGGCATCCTCAACCAGGAGTTCAAGCCGGGGCAGCCGCTGGTCGAGGCCGAGCTCGCGCAGCGGCTGGGGGTTTCCAAGACCCCGGTGCGGGAGGCGCTGAAGGTCCTGTCGAACTCCGGGCTCGTCACGTTCAGCCCGTACAAGGGCGCGTCGGTGAGCATTGTCGACGCCGAACTCGCGCGCTCGGTCTACGACGTCCGCACGGTGCTCGAACCCGAGGCGGTGCGCCGCGCCGTCGAGCGGCGTGAACCGGCGTTGTTCGAGGACGCGGCCGAGGCGCTCAAGGAGGCGTCGGCGGCGATCGCGGACAAGGACCACGCCGCGCTGAGCCTGCTCAACCGGCGGTTCCACCGCGCGCTCTACCAGGGGTGCGGCAATCCGCTGATGGTGTCGATCCTCGACGACCTGCGGGACAGGGCGGCGCTGATCAGCGTCATCGGCTGGGAGGCGAATCCCAGCTGGCGCAAGGAATGGACCGAGCACAAGGCGGTGCTCGCCGCGGCGAGGAAGGGCGACGCCGACGGCGCGGCCGACCTGTTGCGCAAGCACGTCGGCGGCTTCCTCGACCGCGTGCTGAAGACGTTGGACGAGTGAAATGCGGCTCCTCCTGATCTCCGACACCCACCTGCCCGCGCGGGCGCGTGAGCTGCCGGACCAGGTGTGGCGGGAGGTCGACGCGGCCGACGTCGTCGTGCACGCCGGAGACTGGGTGGACGTCGCGACTCTCGACGCGCTCGAAGCCCGCTGCAAGCAGCTGATCGCGGTGTACGGCAACAACGACGGCCCCGCGTTGCGCTCGCGGCTTCCGGAGGTCGCGCGCGTGGAGCTGGACGGCGTCCGGCTCGCGGTGATCCACGAAACCGGGGCGGCGAAGGGCCGCGAGTCGCGATGCGACGCGCTGTTCCCCGACACCGATGTGCTGGTGTTCGGGCACAGCCACATCCCGTGGGATTCGGTGACCCCGGCGGGGCTGCGGCTGCTCAACCCCGGGTCGCCGACGGACCGGCGCCGTCAGCCGTACTGCACGTACCGGACCGCGCGGATCTCGCGGGGCCGGTTGGCTGACGTCGCACTGCACGAGCTGCCGCGGCGGACCTGACGGAGTAGACAGAAGGCATGGATCCGGCACAGGCTCTGCGGGACATCGCGTTCCACCTCGAACGCGCGGGCGAACCGACCTATCGGGTGCGCGCGTTCCGGCAGGCCGCGGCCGTGGTCGACAACCAGGACCCGGAGGCGCTGGCCACGCGGGCGCGGGCGGGCACGCTGACGGCGTTGCGCGGGATCGGCAAGGCGACCGCGGGGGTCATCGAGGACGTGCTGGCCGGACGGGAACCGGCGTACCACGCGAAACTCACCGAACCCGAGCTGCCGGACGGCGGTCCGTTGCGCACCGCGTTGCGCGGGGACTGTCACACGCATTCCGACTGGTCCGACGGCGGCAGCTCGATCGGCGAGATGGCCGCGGCGGGCCGCGCGCTCGGCCACGAGTGGATGGTCCTGACCGACCATTCGCCGCGGCTGACCGTCGCCAACGGGCTCTCCCCGGAACGGCTGCTGCGTCAGATGGACGTCGTCGCCGAGGCCAACGAGGTGCTCGCGCCGTTCCGGCTGTTGCACGGGATCGAGGTCGACATCCTCGACGACGGCGCGCTGGACCAGCGGGAGGATCTGCTGGCGCGCCTGGACTTCGTCGTCGCGAGCGTGCATTCGAAACTCCGGATGCCCGCGAAGGAGATGACGCCGCGGATGCTCGCCGCGATCGAGAACCCGCACGTCCGGGTGCTCGGGCACTGCACGGGGCGGCTGCGCTCCCGACGTCCCGAATCGGAGTTCGACGCCGAAGCTGTGTTCGCCGCCTGCCGGGAGAACGGGGTCGCGGTGGAGATCAACTCCCGCCCGGAACGGCTCGACCCGCCGATGCGGCTGCTGCGCCTGGCCGCCGACCTGGGCTGCGACTTCGCGATCGACAGCGACGCGCACGCGCCGGGCCAGCTCGACTGGCAGGTCTACGGCTGCGAACGCGCTATGAAGGCGGGCATCGGCCCGGACCGGGTGATCAACACCCGCACCGCCGACATCCTGCTCGCCGCCGCCTGAAGCCGCTCCGCCTGTGGAGTGTCCACAATGGACGACAGGGTTCGGCGGCACTGGGGATACACCCCCACCCACCCTGGGGGACGACCCCGCAACAATCCTATCGCCGCACCCCGACGGAATCCGGCGGCGCGATGCCGTGAAGGACTCCTTCACGGCGTTGAGCGCCGGTAAGGGGTCCTTCACGGCATGGCGGCGGAGCGAGTGGGCCGGTCGCGCGCTGCGCGGGTGTCTCGAACGGACCGTTCGGGACGGTCGGGGGTGGTTCGTGTCCTGAACGACGCGTACGGGACGTCGAGCGTCCCGATCGGAGCGTTCGCGACGTGGTGGCTCGCCACGAAGGAGCCTCCACCGTGGCGGCCGAGCCGAGGGACGCCCCTGGTGCATCTATCGCACCGGGGGTCGCCCTTGGTGCGTTGGCCGAGCCGAGGGGCGCCCTTGGTGCGATGGCCGGGCCGTGGTCGCCTTTGGTGCGTTGGCCAAGCCGAGGGACGCCCCCGGTGCGTTGGCCGAGCCGGGGGGCGCCTTTGGTGCATCTGTCGCACCGGGGTCGCCCTTGGTGCGGTGGCCGAGCTGAGGGACGCCCCCGGTGCGGTGGCCGAGCCGAGGGACGCCCTTGGTGCGTTGGCCGGGCCGTGGGCGCCTTTGGTGCGTTGGCCGAGCCGAGGGACGCCCCCGGTGCATCCACCGCACCGAGGGGAGCCCTTGTCGCATTGCTGGTGCCGCGTGGGACTTCGCTGGTGTGTGTTCAGCGTGCCGAGGGGGCAACCGGCGCCGAGGGCCGCCCTGGTGCATCCTCTGGCGCTGAGAGCGCCACTGGTGCGTCCACCGGGCCGAAAAGAGCCCCGGCGCTTCCGCCGCCAATGCCAGAAACTCAGGCGAGTGACTGCCGGGTCGCGACCCGTGTCCACAGTGGACTCACGTGCCGGTAAGGCCACCTTGGGGGCGTCAGACGCCCCCAAGGTGGCCTTACCGGCAGCACGGCACGCCGAGAATGTTCCGCTACAGCGCGCAACTCGGAGCCAAGGCGACGAGTGCGCACCCCGAGCCTCAGGCGACCTTGATGTCGATCACCGGGTGTTGCGCCGGGTCGAGCCAGCGCATTACGGCGTCCAGGTCGCCGCTGGGGATGGCCACGCAGCCCGCGGTCGGCCTGCCGGACGACACGTGCAGGAAGAACGCCGAACCGTTGCCGGGCACGGCGGGGTTCCGGTTGTAGTCGATCACCGTCGCGTGGTTGTACACCGGGCCGGCCTTGCCGAGGTCCTCGCCGGCGGCCTCGTTGAACGGGCAGGTGCCCGGAGCGCAGTGGTAGTAAGTGTTGTAGTACGGCGATTTGACGTCCGAGACCCACCAGTCCGAGGTGGTGACCTGCCGGTACGGGAGCCGGGTGCCGTTGTTCGGCTGGATGCCGAAGGCCTCGGTCAGCGTCCACACCCCGGCCGGGGTGTGCGAGGTCGATTCGCTCGCCTGTCCGATGCCGTCGGTGCCGACGTTCGCCGTCACCGGGCCGAGCACACGCACCCACTGCCCGTCCACGCGCTGCCACGCGGAGAGTTTCGCGGTGGTGGCGCTCGGGGAGGCACCGACGACGGTGACCACCTGGTCGGCGGTGCCGTAGGAAGAGGACAGGGGAGTGGTGTCCGCTGCGGCCTCGCCCGGTACCACGGCGGCGGCGAAGGTGGTCACGCCGAGCACCGCGAGGGCGAGGGGCAGCAGGAATCTTTTGGCCATACCGCGATCCTAGGGTGCGAAACCCTTACCTCGCAGCTTTTCGGCGTCGCCGGAAACCCGGCGGGTCACCGGATCTCGTACGGGTCCCCGTAGACCTGCCAGCTCAACGGGGTGTGCAGGTCGAGGTTGTCCTCGTTGAGGAACTTCAGCTGCTCGGTGTCCACACGGGAGGTGTCGGCGTGGGCCTCCTCCTTCTTCATGACCACCTTGCGCGCCTCGAGGAACGCCTTGAGATACGTTTTCTCGTCACCGCCCTGGGACGGCGGTTTCGCCTTCTGCAGCGCGGCCGCGCGAATTCCGCCGAAACTGTCGGTGCTGTCCCCCGGTCCGTGCATCACGATGGCGTCGTAATAGACGAACTGGCCCAGCGCGCCGAGTTTGTCGGACTTCCCCTGGCCGACCGCGGGATTGAAATAGACCCGGTCGCGTTCGTTGTTCTGCGCGGTCTGGAACTCCGAGGTGGCCGCGGCCTGTTTCCAAGCGTTTTCGAACGGCGCGCCGAGACCGTCATGGGACGGCGTGCCGTTGACCTTCCGCAGTGCGGGCAGGAACTTCGCGAGCGGATTGTCCGGCGTCGCCTTCGTGTAGGCTTCGACGAGGTCGAGCATGTCGCCGGTGCCCGAACAGAAGCCGACGATCCCGGCGGTGTAACCCCGGCCGTCGCCGATGTCCTCGATGTACTTGTACTGCGCTTTCCAGTCCAGCGAGGAGTTCTCCGCGCTGGACACCAGCTTCATCGCGATTTCCTTCTTCTCCGGAGTGGCCAGGTCGCCACCCGAGGCGAACGCGCTCTGCGCGGCGGCGATGGGAGAAGGCGCCGCGAAGGCGGCGTTCGACAACGCCGGCGTCGCGATCGCGACGGCGAGGATCGAGGCCATTCCGAGCCCGCGGGCGAAAACCGGCCGCATCGTCTTGCTCATGACGTGGATACCCTTCCACACAATTGCCGTGGTTTAACACGGCAATTTCCGACATGGCGTCCGGTGCCCCGTTCCCCGGACGGCCTCGCGGCCGCCGGAAACGGTGCGCCGGTGTAGCTGCGGCGTGGCGTCACGATAACGAGGCGCCCGGCCACGACACAAGGGGTATGTGGGTTTTTTACATACGTGAACAGGAAGGCGGCGAAATCACGCCGTTCCGGCGTCGCGCGCGCCCGCGAACAGGCGGATCACGTCGGGCAGGACCGAGACCGGGATCGTCGGGTCGATCGCGCGCTGCACGCCGAGTCCGATGCCGAGGCTGAGCAAGGCGGTCGCCGCGTCGTCGGCGGACATCGGCAGCGTGATGCCCAGCCGTTCGGAGAACCCGGTGAGCAGTCCGGCGATGGTGTCGCGCATGGCCTTGTCCCGCGCGGCGAGTTCGGCGCGGACCCGCGGATCGCGCCGGGCGCCGACGGCGAACTCGACCTCCAGCGACGTCCACGCCTCGTCGCCGATGCTGCGTTCGGCCCAGGCCTGGAACGCGGCGAGCAGATCCTCCAGGCCCTCGGCGTCCACCAGCGCCTGCGCGACCATCTCCACCTGCTCGTCGTGGATCCGGTCGAGCACGGCGAGGCAGAGTTCGTCCTTGTTGCGGAAGTTGGAGTAGACCGCGCCCTTCGAGTAGCCCGCCTCGTCGGCGACCTTCTCCAGCGAGGTCACCGAGTAGCCGTCACGCAGGAACAACTCCTTCGCGGTGGCGAGGAGTTGCTCGCGGGTACGCGCTTGGCTTTCGGCTCGGGTCAGTCGTGGCACGGGTGTCACTGTAGTGAACCGTCACCCGGGGTAATCCATCTACCGGCAGTATTGAGATACTGCTAGTATCCGAAACCATGCAACGTCACTTCGAAGTCCTCGTCATCGGTGCCGGGGCATCCGGGCTCGGTGCCGCCGTCCGTCTCGGCCAGGCCGGGATCGACGACTACGCGGTGCTGGAAAAGGCCGGTGAGCTCGGCGGAACCTGGCGCGACAACACCTATCCCGGCTGCGCCTGCGACGTCCCGTCGGCGCTGTACTCCTACTCGTTCGCGCCCAATCCCGAATGGACCCGCGCGTTCGCCAAGCAGCCGGAGATCCGTGCGTACCTGCGGGGGACCGCGGCGCGGTACGGCGTCACGGAGCGCATCCGGTACGACACCGAGGTGACGCGCGCACAGTGGAACGAGCGCGACGCGCGCTGGGAGCTGGAGACGACGCAGGGCCCGTACACCGCGCGTGTGCTCGTCGCGGGCACCGGGCCGTGGCATGAGCCGCTCATCCCGGAGCTGCCGGGGCTGGACGGCTTCCCCGGCGAGACCTTCCACTCCGCGCGCTGGAACCACGACTACGACCTCGCGGGCAAGCGGGTCGCGGTGGTCGGCTCGGGCGCGTCGGCGGTGCAGTTCATCCCCGAGATCGCGGGAAAGGTGTCGCGGCTGCACCTGTTCCAGCGCACCGCGCAGTGGGTGCTGCCCAAGCCGGATCACTACGTCCCCGGCCTCGAACGCCTGCTGCTGCGCCGTTTTCCCGCGCTCCAGCGAGCCTTGCGCTCGGCCGAGTACGCCGCCATGGAGGGGCTCGGCATCGGGTTCCGGCATCCGTGGCTGCTGCGCCAGGTCCAGCGGATCGGCCTCGCGCATCTGCGGCTGACCGTGCGGGATCCCGTGCTGCGCAAGGCGTTGACGCCGGACTACACGCTCGGCTGCAAACGCTTGCTGATGTCGAACACCTACTATCGCGCGCTCACGAAGTCCACTGTGGACGTCCACCCGACGGCGGTGCGGGAGATCGAGGGCAACCGGGTGCTCGGTGCCGACGGGTCCGTCGCCGAGGTCGACGCGATCATCTTCGGCACCGGTTTCCACATCCTCGACATGCCGGTCTCGGCGCGGGTGTTCGACGCCGGGGGCCGCAGTCTCGACGACCATTGGCAGGGCAGCCCGCAGGCGTATCTCGGCACCACCGTCGCCGGGTTCCCCAATCTCTACCTGCTGCTCGGCCCGAGTCTCGGGACCGGGCACTCGTCGGCGTTCATGATCCTCGAAGCCCAGCTGCGGCACACGATCGAGGCGATCACGCGGACGCTGCGCGGCGGCTGGGCCAGCATGCGGGTGCGGCCGGAGGCACAGGCGGCGTTCAACGCCGAGGTGCAGGCGGCGTTGCCGGGCACGGTCTACCAGTCGGGCGGATGTTCGAGTTACTACACCGATGTCAACGGGCGCAACAGTTTCAGCTGGCCGTTCTCCACCGGCCGGTTGCGTGACCGGGTCGGCGCTTTCACCGAAGCCGACTACCTGGTTTCCCGGTCCAGCAACGAAAGGACATCCGATGCGACCGCTGTTCGGTAACCGCTATCCCGCCATTCCGCTGAACGGCGCGATCGTCGCGATCACCGGGGCCGGACGCGGGATCGGCCGTGCCACCGCGGAGGCGTTCGCCGCGCAAGGCGCCACCGTCTGCCTCGGTGATCTGGACACGTCTGTCGTGGAGAAGGCGGCGAAAGAGATCGGTGACAAGGCGCGGGCGTACCCGCTGGACGTCACCGTTCGCGCGTCCTTCGCCGCCTTCACCGACGCCGTGACCGAGGAGTTCGGCCGGATCGACGTACTGGTCAACAACGCGGGCGTCATGCCACTCGGCGACTTCGTCGAGGAACCGGACGCGCTGAGCCGCACCACGCTGGACGTCAACGTCTGGGGCCTGATCCACGGGATGCGGCTGGTGCTGCCGGGGATGATCGCGGCGGGACGCGGGCACGTCGTCAACATCGCCTCGATGGCGGGGAAGATCCCGATTCCGGGGATGGCGGTGTACAACGCGAGCAAATTCGCCGCGGTCGGCCTGACCGCCGCGGTGCGCCGGGAATACGCGGGTGCAGGCGTGAGCGTCAGCGCGGTCCTGCCCAGTGCCGTCCGCACCGGGCTCGCGTCCGGCGTTCCGCTGGGCGGCGGCCTCCCGACGGTCGATCCGGAGGACATCGCCCGCGCGGTGGTGGACAGCTGCCGGACGCGGCGCGCGGAAATCCCGGTGCCGCGTTACGTCGGTGGCTGGGACCTGCTCGACGCGCTCACCCCGGAACGCGTGATGTCCTTCGCGCGCTCGCTCATCGGCGACAACCGCGCGCTCACGTCCCTGGATCCCGAAGCCCGCTCCGACTACACCCGGCGCGTGGCCGATCAGGTCACCCGCCGCACGTCGTGGGGGGTAGGGGGGGGTTGAAGCCGGCGGGGGGCGGGGAGAGGCCCACAACACAGAACGAGAGTCAAAAAAAACCAACAAACCCCCCCCCGGGGC
>NZ_JBHYIQ010000050.1:16922-31806 GCF_042739895.1 Amycolatopsis sp. NPDC059021 | reverse complement strand
CCCGACCACCCCCGGCGCGTGGCCTATCTGCACCCCCCCCCCCGCTCTTGAGGTGACGGGCACTTCCCCCGCGCCTGTGGCGACTAACCCCCCCTTCAGCTCATCCTGTGAGACGAAAGTCCCCTTCAGCCCGCTCGCGGGTCACTTCCGGTCACCGGTATAGACCACCGCCGCGGCGACGGCGTCGACCCCGGCGATCACCTCGGCGAGCCGCCCCGGCATCGCGCGGTGGGTGTCCGTCATCCAGGCGCGGGTCCGCGCGCGGGGCCATTCCGGTTCGCAGAGGTCGTCGACGCCGGCCGTCCAGGCGAGCAGGGCGAGGCAGGCCGAGTGCGGATCCGGCAGATCGGCGCCGAACACCGCCGAGCGGACCTTGGTGCGGGCCGCGGTGGACAGGAGCAGGTCGACCGGCGGGTAGCGGACCGCCCGCCGCACCGGGAGCCGGCCGGGTTCGGCCGTGACGAGCCCGGCGGCCACGAGGTTCCGCGCGGCGAGCGCGGGCAGACCGGTCCGCAGATGGTCGATCCAGTCCCGGACGCTGTGCGTGTCGTGTTCACCGAGTATTTCGGAGAGAACCGCATCGGCGGTGGGCGATTCCGTCGGCCAGTGCGTGAGAACGTGCACTTTCCGGTGTTCGACGGTGATCCGGTCGGTGAAGAGCAGCTCGCACAGTGCCGCGCCGGCGAGGCCGGTACCCAGCATGGCGCGGGTGAGCACGGGCTTGCCGGTGAACTCGTCGTGACAGAGAAAGAAGAGGGAATCGACGAGTGACAGCCGACGCATGAATGAAACGCTCCCGGGTGATTTTCGTGGGCGAATGCCAGCACCATGGCGGGAGGCATTCTGCCGGGACCCGGCTACGCGCGTGTCCGAATTCGGAGAGTTACCCCGATCGGCCGTACCGTCGCCGTGTGCCGTGGCCCTAGTCTGTGGAGCGTTGTCAAGATCAAGAATTCCGGCGGCAGGCCGGTAATCCGTTTCCAGTGCCGGGGAATCATTGATGGGTACGCAGACGCCGGGGCGGAGGCCGCGCGGCCTCGGAAATCGGCGGCTCGGTGCCGCCCAGATCGTGTTTTTCGTGGTCGCGGCGGCCGGACCGCTCTACGCGATCGCCGGCGGTGTTTCGACGACCTACGCGGTCACCGGCAGCATCGGGGTGCCGCTCTCGTTCGCCGTGCTGGCGCCGATTCTGGCCCTGTTCGCGGTGGGGTACGCCGCGATGAGCCGGTACATCACCAACGCCGGGGCGTTCTATCCGTACGTGGCGAACGGGATCGGCAAATCGAGTGGCACCGCGATCGCTTTTGTCACATTGATCGCCTACAACGCGATCCAGATCAGTATCTACGGTTTGTTCGGCTGGTCGGTCTCGAACTGGCTCTCGACGATGTTCGGAGCGACTCTCCCGTGGTGGTTGCCGGCACTCGTGATGGCGGTGATCGTCGGGATACTCGGCGTGCTTCGCGTCGATATCAACGCGAAGGTGCTCGGCGTCGCGCTGTGTCTCGAAGTGGCGGTCATCGCGGTCATCGATATCGTGTTGTACACCCATCCGGCGGACGGACACGCGTCGTTCGCTTCGCTCGATCCCGCCCATCTGTTCACCGCCGGCGTCGGCGCGGTGTTCGCGTTCTCGGTCGCGGTGTTCACCGGTTTCGAGGGCGCGGCGACCTACGGCGAGGAATGCCGCGACCCGAGCCGTACCGTCGGCCGCGCCACCTACGTCGCGATCTGGCTGACCGCGGTGCTGTACTTCGCGTCGTCGCTCGCGATGTCGGTGGCGGCGGGCCCGGACGGCGTCGTACCGGGAAGCAGGGCGAACGGGCCCGCGCTGCTGTTCGGCCTGAGCGCCCGGCACGTCGGCGCGATCTTCTCCGACACCGCGTACATCCTCTTCATGACGAGCCAGTGCGCGGCGCTGCTGAGCTTCCACAACGCCGTGGCGCGGTACTTCTTCGCGCTGGGCAGGGAGGGGCTGCTGCCCGAGCCGCTGAGCCGGACGGCCCGGCGCACCGGCGCGCCGATCGTCGGTTCACTGGTGCAGACGGTGCTCGCGCTCGTCGTGGTCGCGGCGTTCGCGCTCGCCGCCGGTGACCCGATCACCCAGCTGTTCGCCTGGCTCGGGGTGACCGCGTCGACGGGCGTGGTGATCATCATGGTCGCGGTTTCGCTGGCGGTCATCGGCTTCTTCCGCAGGCGGGCGGGCGAAGAGACGGCGTGGCGGCGCTGGATCGCCCCCGGCCTCGCGGCGCTGGCGCTGGCCGCGATCCTGGTGCTGATCCTGGTGAACTTCGATCTGCTGCTGGGCGCGGCGGGCACGACGGCGCTGCGCTGGGCGCTGCCGGGGCTGCTCCTGGCGGCGGGCCTGGCCGGGTTCGGCAGGGCCGAGGTGCTGCGCTTCCGCCGTCCCGAGGTCTACGCGCGGATCGGGGGAGCGGTGCAGGACGACGAGCACCGCGCCGTCGGCGAGCCGGCGGCGGGCTTGAGGGAGAGCCGATGAGCGCACCGGGCCCGCGTGCCGCCGAACCGTCCGAAATGGACGTTCTCGTGCAGGTGCTGACGGCGGCTTTTCACGACGATCCGGTCGACAGGTGGATATTCCCGGACGCCGGGCGACGGCGCGAAGCGCATCCGGTGTTCTTCTCGGTGCTCCTCGAGGCCGCGTTCGACGGCGGCAGGGTCGACGTCAGCGACGACCTCACCGCGCTCGTGTTGTGGCTCCCCGGCGGCGACGAGGCCCTGCTGGACGGCTTCGCCGCGCTGAAAGCGTCCGAGCAGGACCGGCTGGAGGTCGTCTTCGAACTGCTGGGGGAGCGCGCCCCCGCACGGCCCGGCTACTGGCAGGCCCAGTTCGCGGCGGTGCGCCCGGACCGGCAGCGCGAGGGGCTCGGTGGCAGGCTCTTCCGGTACGGGCTCGACCGTTACGACGCCGCGGGGGCGCCCACCTACCTGGTGTCCAGTTCGGCCGGTAGCGCACGGCTTTACCGCCGTCTCGGATATCGCGACCTCGGCGAGGCGTTCCGGCTTCCCGGCGGCTCGGCGATGCGGCCGATGTGGCGCGACCCCTGCTGATGTCCACTGTGGACTCGCGGAGCTGACCTTAAAGGAATGGTAAAGTAGGTCGCGATGATCGTGACCCGTGCCGCCGCGCCACGGCACCGGTCCATCCTGCTCCTGCTGATCGCGGCCTTCTTCCTCTTCGCGGACGCCACTCCCGAACTGCCCGGCGGGCCGGGTGACCTGACGGCCAAGGCGGCCGTCGTCCAGCAGACGGTGCCGCAGCACGTTGTGGCACATCCGATCCCGCCGGTCGACGTGCCACGGGAGACGACGGTCAGTGCTGCCCGCCAAGGCTTCGGCGAAGTTCTCCCTCAGCACACTCCCGTCATCGTCCGGCGTCCCGCGCACGCCGCCGAAGCACGCGCCCCTCCCGCGGCCTAGTACGCGTCTTCATCCCGTACTCAGCCGTACTCGGAGGTTTCCATGAGTTCCGGTCATGCCCTGCTGGCCGTCGGCGGCGCGTTCCTCGCCGCCGGAGTGCTCGCGAGAGCCGGCGCCCGCATCGGGCTGCCCACCATCCCCCTGTTCATGCTGGCCGGCATCCTGCTCGGCCCGCACACCCCCGGACTGTCCCTTGTGGACGACCCGGGTGAGCTGGCCGTGCTGTCCGGGCTCGGCCTCGTCTTCCTGTTGTTCTACCTCGGCCTCGAATTCTCCCTCGACGACCTGGCGAAAGGCGGCCGGAAGCTCGTCGGCGCCGGGCTCGGGTACCTCGCGCTCAACATCGGCGGCGGGCTCGCCTTCGGCTTCGCGCTCGGCTGGGGCACGCGTGAGGCGCTCGTGATCGCCGGTGTCGTCGGCATCTCGTCGTCGGCGATCGTCACCAAGCTGCTGCTCGAAACCCGACGGATGGACAACCCCGAGTCCCGGCTGATCATGGGCGTCATCGTGATCGAGGACCTGTTCCTCGCGCTGTACCTCGCGATCCTCCAGCCGGTGCTCAACGGTGCCGAGGGCTTCGGCCCGGCGCTGCTCGACTTCGCGAAGGCGTTCGGCTTCCTGCTCGTGCTGGCCGCGCTCGCGCGCTGGGGCGGACGGATCGTGTCGCGGTTCTTCGGGTCCGCCGACGACGAACTGCTCACCGTGTGCTTCGTCGGCGTCGCGGTGCTGGGTGCCGCTGTCGCCGACGAGGTCGGGGTCTCCGACGCCATCGGCGCGTTCATGGTCGGCGTGATGCTCGCGGGGTCGAAGGTCGCTCCGCGCGTCCACAAACTCGTGCTGCCGCTGCGGGACGCCTTCGGGGCGCTGTTCTTCTTCATCTTCGGGCTCAGCATCGACCCCGGCGAGGTCGGCACGGTGGTCGTCCCGGTGCTGCTCGCCGTGGCGCTGACCATCGTGCTCAACCTGGCGGCGGGCGCGGTCGCCGCGCGGCTGCACTCGTTCGACCGGGAGGCCGCGGTCACCATCGCGCTCACCGTGCTCACCCGCGGTGAGTTCTCGCTGGTGCTGGCCGCGCTCGCGACGTCGGCGGGGCTCGATTCGCGGATCGCGCCGTTCGTTGCCGGTTACGTGTTGTTGCTGGCTGTGATCGGACCGCTCGCCGTCACCCGATCGGCGCGGCTCAGCTGGCTGCTACCGGCGGGTACAGTGCGGGCCGGATGACGAGGAGACCCAGGTGAGCGAACGGTTCGGCGGCTACCAGAACGAGATCTACCTGCAAGGACTCGGCGGCACGTACCCGCCGTGCTCGACCGACGCCACGAAGCTGGAGGCCTCGGCACAGCAGGTCCTCGGGGCCGGCCCGTTCTCTTACGTGGCGGGCGCCGCGGGGTCGGGTGCGACGGCACGCGCCAACCGCGAGGCGTTCGACCGCTGGCGCCTGGTGCCGCGGATGCTCACCGGCGCGACCGACCGGGATCTGTCGACCACCCTGTTCGGTACGTCGCTGCCCGCGCCGGTGCTGGTCGCCCCGGTCGGCGTCCAGTCGATCGTGCACGCCGAGGCCGAATCGGCCAGCGCCCGCGCGGCGGCGTCGGTCGGACTGCCGTACATCCTTTCGACGGCGTCTTCGACCAGCATCGAGGACGTCGCTGCGGCCAACGGCGACGGGCAGCGCTGGTTCCAGCTGTACTGGCCTGCCGACTCCGACGTCTGCGCGAGCATCCTCGCGCGGGCGAAGCGGGCCGGGTTCAGCACGCTCGTGGTGACGCTCGACACGTGGACGCTCGCCTGGCGGCCCGGCGACCTCGACCAGGCATATCTGCCGTTCCTGCACGGCGACGGCCTCGCGATCCCGTTCAGCGACCCGGTGTTCCGCTCGCATCTGGAGAAGACGCCGGAGGAGGACATGCCCATGGCCGTGCTGCGGTGGATCGGGATGGTGACCGGCACCGACCACACCTGGGACCAGCTGCCGTTTCTGCGTGAGCACTGGGACGGCCCGATCGTCCTCAAAGGAATCCAGCACGTCGGCGACGCGCGCCGCGCGGTGGAGGCGGGGATGGACGGCATCGTCGTGTCCAACCACGGCGGCCGCCAGGTCGACGGCGCGATCGCCTCGCTGGACGCGCTGCCCGGCATCGTGGCGGCGGTGGGCGACCGGACCGAGGTGCTGTTCGACTCGGGCGTCCGCACCGGCGCCGACGTCGTGAAGGCGCTGGCGCTCGGTGCGAAGGCGGTGCTGCTCGGGCGGCCGTGGGTGTACGGGCTGGCCCACGCCGGCGAGTCCGGTGTCCGGCACGTGCTGCGGAGCCTGCTGGCCGACCTGGACCTGACGATGGGGCTGTCCGGCCACCGCACGCTCGCCGACCTCGGCCCGGATTCCCTCGTCCACGTCTGACCCGGCGGCTCGCCGTGAAGGACTCCTTCACGGCGTTGGGCGCTGGGCCGAGGTCGCGTGCGGCATATTGGGAGGCTGTCTTCGTCACGCACGGCTATCCTTAGCCCAAGTATGTCCACACCATCCCCCCTCGAAGCGCAGCGTGTGCGGCTGCCGGAGTTGATGCTGCGTGACGAGCATCGGCTGCGGCGGCGGCTCGACGGTGCCCGCCGCGCCCGCGACAAGCAGGCCGTCGCGGCGCAGATCGCCGCCGACATCGACGTCGCCGAGCTGCGCGTGCAGACGCGGCGCGAGAGCGTCCCCAAGGTCGAGTACCCGGCGGAGCTGCCGGTCAGCAAGCTGAAGGACGAGATCGCCGACGCGATCCGCGAGCACCAGGTCGTGATCGTCGCGGGGGAGACGGGGTCGGGCAAGACCACGCAGCTGCCCAAGATCTGTCTCGAACTCGGCCGCGGCATCCGCGGCCAGATCGGGCACACGCAGCCCCGGCGGCTGGCCGCGCGCACGGTCGCGGACCGGATCGCGAGCGAGCTGAAGACCGAACTCGGCGAGGCCGTCGGCTACAAGGTCCGGTTCACCGACCATTCCGGACAGGACACACTCGTCAAGCTGATGACCGACGGCATCCTGCTGGCGGAGATCCAGACCGACCGGATGCTGCGCCAGTACGACACGCTGATCATCGACGAGGCGCACGAGCGCAGCCTCAACATCGACTTCATCCTCGGCTATCTCAAGCAGCTGCTGCCGCGTCGCCCGGACCTCAAGGTGATCATCACCTCGGCGACGATCGATCCGGAGCGGTTCTCGAAACACTTCGACGAGGCCCCGATCGTCGAGGTCTCCGGCCGCACGTATCCCGTCGAGGTCCGGTATCGCCCGATCGTCGACCCGGACGATCCCACCGCCGATCCGGACCGCGACCAGACGCAGGCGATCTGCGACGCGGTCGACGAACTGTCCGCCGAAGGCCCCGGCGATATCCTCGTGTTCCTCTCCGGCGAGCGCGAGATCCGTGACACCGCGGACGCGCTGAACAAACAAGATCTCCGCAACACCGAAGTCCTGCCGCTCTACGCGCGACTGTCCTCTTCGGACCAGTACCGGGTCTTCCAGCGGCACACCGGCCGCCGGATCGTGCTCGCCACCAACGTCGCCGAGACGTCGCTGACGGTGCCGGGCATCAAGTACGTCATCGACCCTGGCACCGCGCGGATCTCGCGCTACAGCCACCGCACCAAGGTCCAGCGGCTGCCGATCGAGCCGGTGTCGCAGGCTTCGGCGAACCAGCGCAAGGGCCGGTGCGGCCGGACCTCGGACGGCGTCTGCATCCGGCTGTACTCCGAGGACGACTTCGACGCGCGGCCGGAGTTCACCGATCCGGAGATCCTGCGCACCAACCTCGCGTCGGTCATCCTGCAGATGACGTCGCTGGGGCTCGGGGACATCGCGGCGTTCCCGTTCGTGGAGCCGCCGGACCGGCGCCAGGTTTCCGACGGCGTCCAGCTGCTGCAGGAGCTCGGCGCGTTCGACGCTTCGGAGAAGGACGAGGGCAGGCGGCTCACCGAGATCGGACGCAAGCTCGCGCAGCTGCCGGTCGACCCGCGGATGGCGCGGATGGTGCTGGAGGCCTCGCGCAACGGCTGTGTCCGCGAGGTCATGATCATCGCCGCCGCACTGTCCATTCAGGACCCGCGGGAGCGGCCCGCCGAGAAACAGCAGGCGGCCGACGCCCAGCACGCGCGGTTCGCCGATCCGACGTCGGACTTCCTGGCCTACCTGAAGCTGTGGGAGTACGTCACCGATCAGCAGAAGGCCTTGTCCAGCAACCAGTTCCGCAAGCTGTGCCGTAACGAGTACCTGAACTACCTCCGGGTGCGGGAATGGCAGGACATCTTCAGCCAGCTGCGTCAGCTCGCGAAACCGCTCGGTATCACGCTGAACACGGAGCCGGCGGATCCGCAGCGGATTCACACGTCGCTGATCGCCGGGCTGCTCTCGCACATCGGGCTCAAGGATCCCGCGAAGGGTGACTACCTCGGTGCCCGGGGCGCGCGGTTCGCGGTGTTCCCCGGTTCGGCGCTGTTCAAGAAGCAGCCGCGCTGGGTGATGTCGGCGGAACTGGTGGAGACGTCCCGGCTGTGGGGCCGGGTCAACGGGCGGATCGAGCCGGAATGGGTCGAACCGCTGGCCGGGCACGTCGTCAAGCGGAATTACTCCGAGCCGCACTGGGAGCGCAAACAGGGCGCGGTCATGGCGGTGGAGAAGGTGACGCTGTACGGCGTCCCGCTGGTGACCGACCGGCGCGTCAACTACGGCAAGATCGATCCCGAGCTGTGCAGGGAGCTGTTCATCCGGCACGCGCTGGTCGAGGGCGACTGGCAGACCAACCACAAGTTCTTCGCCGAGAACCGGGCGCTGCTCGACGAGGTCGAGGACCTGGAAAACCGCGCTCGCCGCCGGGACATCCTCGTCGACGACGAGACGTTGTTCGAGTTCTACGACGAGCGGCTGCCCGCGGACATCGTCTCGGTGCGGCATTTCGACAGCTGGTGGAAGAAGGCGCGCCGCGAGCAGCCGGATCTGCTCAGCTTCGAAAAGGCGATGCTGATCAACGATTCCGCGGGCGGAGTGCGGGAGGCCGACTACCCCGATTCGTGGACCCAGGGCACGCACGCGTTCGCGCTGACCTACCAGTTCGAGCCGGGTTCCGACGCCGACGGCGTCACCGTCCACATTCCGCTCGCGGTGCTGAACCAGGTCACCGCGGACGGGTTCGACTGGCAGGTGCCGGGCCTGCGCGAGGAACTGGTGACCCAGCTGATCAAGGCGTTGCCCAAACAGTTGCGGCGCAACTTCGTGCCCGCGCCGGATCACGCGAAGCTCGTGCTCTCCAGCGTCGGGCCCGCCGACGGGCCGCTGCTCGACGTCGTGTCCGAGGAACTCGAGCGGCTGCGCGGGGTTTCCGTGCGGCCGGAGGACTTTCAGCTCTCGTCGGTGCCCGACCATCTGCGGATGACGTTCCGGGTGCTCGACGACCGGCGCCGGAAGGTCGCCGAGGGCAAGGATATCGAAGAGCTGAAGCGCCGCCTTTCGGGCAAGGTGCGAGCGACGATCTCGAAGGCCGCGCCCAGCATCGAGCGTTCGGGCCTGACCTCGCCCGCGTTCGGGGAACTGCCGAAGGTGTTCGCGAGCAAGCAGCGCGGCCACGACGTGCGGGCGTATCCGGCGCTGGTCGACGAGGGTTCGTCGGTCGCCGTGCGGCTGCTCGACACACCGGGCCAGCAGGAGCACGCGATGTGGGCGGGCACGCGGCGGATGCTGCGGCTGAGCCTGAACTCGCCGATGAAGTTCATCACCCGGAACCTGAGCAACTCCGCGAAGCTCGTGCTCAACCGGAATCCGCACGGCAGCGTCGCCGGGCTGCTGGAAGACTGTGTCGACTGCGCGGTCGACAAGCTGATGGCCGACGCCGGCGGGCCGGTGTGGGACGAGGCCGGGTTCGCGGCGCTGCTGGAGAAGGTCCGGGCCGGGCTGAACCCGGGCGTGCTGGCCGTGCTCACCGAGGTCGAACGCATCCTGCGCGCGGCGAACGACGTCGAGACCGTGCTCCCCGACGCCCGCGGCCCGGCGGAATCGCTCGCCGACATCCGCGCGCAGCTGGCCGGTTTGGTGTACCCGGGTTTCGTGACGGCCACCGGTCAGGACCGGCTGCCTCATCTGGTGCGTTACCTGCGGGGAATCGAGCGACGGCTGGACAAGCTGCCGACCGACCCGACGCGGGATCTGCAGCGCACCGCCGACGTCGCGTGGATCACCCGCGAGTACGAGGACGCGCTGGCCACGCTGCCGCCGGGCGAGTCGTCACCGGCCCTGCGCGAGGTGCGCTGGATGATCGAGGAACTCCGCGTGAGCTTCTTCGCCCAGACCCTCGGCACAGCCCACCCCGTCTCGCTCAAACGCATCACCCGAGCCATCGACGACGCGCTGGCCTGACCGCTCACGTCGTGTCGTCCATCCGCGTACGCGTGTCGTCCACCTGGGTACGCGTGGCGTCCGAACTCGAACGGCGAACTCGCGTACCTGGACGGACGACTCGCGTACCTGGACGGACGACTCGCGTACCTGGACGGACGACTCGGGGTTACTTGGCGTCGGCGTAGGTGTCGACGGGGGCGATGTGCAGGGGGAAGCGGACCGGGCAGGCCGGGCCGAAGAGGAGACGCGCGGCTTCGGTGACACTGTCCACAATGGACGCCGAGACCTGGTCGGCGAGTTCGGCGGGGGTGTGCACGATGACCTCGTCGTGCTGGAAGAACACGAGATGCGCGGGGGCGGGCAGGCGCCGGCGCAGGGTGGCCAGCAGGATGGCGGTCATGTCGGCGGCGCTGGCCTGTACGACGAAGTTGCGGGTGAAGCGGCCCCAGCCGCGGGAGGCCCGGCGCGCCTTGGTCTCCGCCGCCTCGTCCTCCGCGAGGCCGCCGGTCAGTGCCCGCCAGGCGGCGGACGGCGCCGGGGACGTCCGGCCCAGCCGCGAGCGGACGCGTTCGCCGCGTTCGCCCGCCTGCGCCGCACGCTCCACATAGGACACCGCGTCCGGGAAACGCTGACGCAGCAAGCCGAGCAGCGGGCCCGCCTCGCCGGACGTGCCGCCGTACATCGCCGAGAGCATCGCGATCTTCGCCCTGTCCCGGTCGCTCCGGTCGTCATGCGCCGGGGCGACGTAGCGGGCGCCGGAGAACAGCGCCTCGCCCAGCCGCGCGTACAGATCCGTCGCCGCCGAGACCTCGGCGAGCCGCCGGTCGCCGGACAACGCCGTCAGCACCCGGGGTTCGAGCTGGGCGGCGTCGGCCACCACGAGCTTCCAGCCCGGGTCCGCGCGGACGCAGGTGCGCAGCATCTTCGGGATCTGCAGCGCGCCGCCACCGCGGCTGGCCCAGCGCCCGGACACGACCCCGCCGACGACGTAGTGCGGGCGGAATCGCCCGTCGGTGACCCATTCGTCGAGCCACGCCCAGCCGTTGGCGGTATGCAGCCGGGACAGCTCCTTGTACTCCAGCAGCGGCTCGACGGCGGGATGGTCGATCTCGCGCAGTAGGTACTTCCGCGCCGACGGCACCTCGATCCCGGCCCTGGCCAGCGCGCGGACGACGGTGGCAGGCGAATCCGGGTTGACCGGGCGTCCGTCGAAGGCCGCGCTGATCCGCTCCGCGAGCTCGACCAGCCGTTTCGGCCGCTGACCCGCCGGGACACGGGCACCGAGCCGCTCGGCGAGCAACTCCCGGTGCAGGTCCGCGCGCCAGGGCAGCCCGTCCGCCGACATCTCGGCCGCCGCCAGCGCGCTCGCCGATTCCGCGGCCAGCAGCAGCCGCATCCGGTCCGGATGCTCGGTGGCGGCGATCCGGCGCTCCTGTTCGGCCAGCACCCGGCGGGCCGCGTCGAGCACCGTGACCCCGGCGGGCAGGCCCGGCCCGCGTGTCTCGAACAGCGTCGGCTGCGCCAGCTCGGCGAACGCCGGATCGTCGCCCTCGGGCACCTCCTCGCCGTTCGCCCTCGCGAGCGCCGCGCGCAGGCCCCGTGACTCGCTCTCCCGGCCCTCGTACGCCAGCAGCAGCCCCTCGGCCAGTGCCAGGTCGTGACAGCGCCGGACCCGCAGCCCGCCCTGGACCAGCACCGGGTAGAACTGCTCGGCCGAGGTGAACACCCAGCGCGGCTCGTGCTCGGCCTCCAGCCTCCGGGCGTGCGCGACCAGCGCCGCGTCGTCGAGCCCCGATCGGCTCCACGACGGCGCGTCCGGGACGTGGACCGCGTGGCTCCCGTCCTCCTCCTGACCGGCGAACACCTGCACGAAGACATTGTGCGGGTGACCACCGACAATTCCGGCCGCGATCACCGTCCGGCGCCACTCTGGTGCGGCGCGCTTCGTTGGTTTACTGTCGAGTAGCTCCCATACCGCCGGTACGGCCCCGCCGGTGTGGGTCCTCGACGCGGCAACGAAGCAGCAACGGAGGTACCCGGATGAAGTACCCGGCCAACGTGGCCGAGTTCGCCACCTCGGTGACGGGCAAGGTCGCCGAGACGGTGCGCAGCGTGGACGTGATGCGCCGTGCGGGCCTGGTCCCCTTCCCCCGGCTCGACGAGGGCCTGCGGTCGCTCATCGCGATCAACAAGTACGGCCCCTTCGCCGGCGCCAACCACATCTCCGCACGGCGGAACCCGTCCGCCGTCGGCATCGTCGACGAACTGGGACCGCTCACCTACAAACAGCTCGACGACCGGTCCAACGCGCTGACCAGGGCGTGGACGGAGCGCGGCCTCGGCACCGGGTCGGTGATCGCCGCGTTGTGCCGTGACCACCGCGGCCTGGTCGTCACGATGGCCGCCGTCGGCAAGCTCGGCGGGAAGCTGCTGCTGATGAACACCGGGTTCGCCAAGCCGCAGTTGACCGACGTCGCCGCGCGCGAAGGCGTCACCGCGCTGGTCTACGACCACGAGTTCACCGGGTTGCTCGACGCGATCCCGGACACCGTGGACCGCTATCTCGCGTGGGTCGATCCCGGTCAGGAACTCGCCGACCGGTCCGTCCCGGTGCTGGACGAGCTGATCGCGAGCACCGACGACCGGCCGGTGCCGACCCCGGCCAGGCCCGGCGGTTTCGTGCTGCTGACCAGCGGGACCACCGGGACGCCCAAGGGCGCGCCGCGGCCACACACCTCGGCACTGGCCTCCGCGCAGTTCCTCGACCGGATTCCGTTGCGTGCCAACGAAGCGACGTACATGGGCGCGCCGTTGTTCCACGGCACCGGGCTCTCGCAGTTCATCCTGTCCTCGGCGCTCGGCTCGAAGGTCGTGATGCGCCGGAAGTTCGATCCGGAGGAGGCGCTGCGCGGCGTCGCCGAGCACCGGTGCACCGCGCTGGTCCTGGTGCCGACCATGCTGCAGCGCATCGTGGACCTGCCGGCCGAGGTGCGGGAGAAGTACGACACTTCGTCGCTGCGCATCATCTTCGTCGCCGGGTCGGCGTTGTCGCCGGATCTCGGGAACCGGGCGAACGCGGCGTTCGGGCCGGTCGTGCACAACCTCTACGGCTCCACCGAGGTCGCGGTCGCCACGGTCGCCACGCCGGAGGACTGGGAGAAGGCGCCGGGCACCGTCGGCCGCGCCCCGGTGGGCTGCAAGGTCGCGCTGTACGACGAAAAGGGCGGCAAGATCACCGAGCCGAACGTGACCGGGCGGGTGTTCGTCGGCAGTGGACTCAGCTTCGGCGGATACACCGACGGGCGGCACAAGGAGATCATCGACGGGCTGCTTTCCAGCGGCGACGTCGGGCATTTCGACGAGGACGGCTTGTTGTTCATCGACGGCCGTGACGACGAGATGATCGTTTCGGGCGGTGAAAACGTCTACCCGATCGAGGTGGAGAACCTCCTCGTCGAACGGCCGGACGTGCTGGAGGCCGCGGTGATCGGCGTCGAGGACCCCGAGTTCGGGCAGCGGCTCAAGGCGTTCGTGGTGCGGACCGAGGACTCTTCACTGGACGTCGAAGGCGTCCGTGACTACGTGAAGGCGAATCTGGCCCGGTACAAGGTGCCGCGAGACGTCGAGTTCCTGGACGAACTGCCGCGCAACGCGACGGGCAAGGTCCTGCGCAACAAACTCCACTGACCCAGTAAGCGCCTTCGCCTCCCTCCACAGGGCGTGCCGTGAAGGACTCCTTACCGGCGCTCAGTGCCGGTAAGGAGTCCTTCACGGACCTTGGCCGCGGTCTCAGTCCCAGTCGATGCCGAAGATGCCGGGGCCGAAGTCGAGGGCGACGGCGTGTACCCCGTCGCCGCCGTCGAGCTTCAGCCGGCGCCGGGCGAGCGCGCCCTCGCCGCCTTCGCGTGAGTACTGCCAGCACCGCTCGGGCGCGGTGCCGGGCGCGAACCGCACCTCCAGCAGGTATTCCCGCACCGGGCGGCGGAACTCGCGGTAGTAGGTGTTCTGGCACTCCGGGTACGGCGGTCCGGCGTTGATCAGGGAGTACTCGATGAGGTGGGTTTCGCCGCGGTCGATGGGACGGTCGAAGATCAGTTCGGCGACGGTGAGCCCGTGGGCGTCGTCGACCTCGGCGCGCCCGACCCGGCAGTTGCGGACCGCGTGCAGCGCGGGCGGCCCGGCTTCGGGGTTGCCCTGTGCGTAGACGAGCAGCCAGCGGTCCTGGCCGTCGGCGCCAGCCTGGAACACCGCGCGGGCGGTGACGGCGCGTTGCCCGCCGTCCTCGGCGATCTCGCACTGGTCGTGCAGGCCGACGAGTTTCAACTGGTGCTGGCGATCGAGAGCGTGGGGCGCGCCGACGCGTTCGAGCAGTGGTTGAAGCGTTTCCCTGGTGAACGTCAGCGGTTCGGCGCCGCTCGTCTGGCGCCGGGCACCGCCGCGCGGGCGGGGCGGCGGCAGCAGGCCGAGCAGCGACCCCGCGGGCACGCCGAGGATGTCCTCCAGTACCCGCACGGCCGACAGCGAGCCCTGCCGCTCGGGCTGGCGTTTGCCGGATTGCCAGTAGCTCAGTGCCGTGACGCTGACCGTGGCGCCGCGGGCCCGCAGCCGGGCCTGGATACGGTCGAGGCTCAGGCCGCTCGCGGCGATCGCGTTGCGCAGCGCGATCGCGAACGCCGTGCGCTCGCCTTCGTGGTCACCCTGGCCCGCCGTGCTTCCCGCCATTGTTGTGACCCGCCCCATGTGTGCCGTCCCCGGTACTACGACTGCGAGCACGTTAGCAGTACGCGGTGACATGGCCACACCTTGTGAGCAGCCCACATCCCGCGGCGGCCGACCGGTATTGGGTCGAACGGACTAGTACTGGCAACTGGGAATCGTTGCCCCGGCCCCGGCACGCACGTTTGTATGACTCAGCGGCCCGGAGCCCGCGCGCCTTCCCAGGTTACCGGGTCGTACAGGTCAGGACCGTGCAAACGGATCCGGCTCCGGCCGCCGACCGTGTCCGATCACCGGGTGCGGCAGGCCGTTCGAGGACCGGTGGCCCCGCGAGCGCCCCACCGCGCGGCC
>NZ_JBHYIQ010000050.1:0-16912 GCF_042739895.1 Amycolatopsis sp. NPDC059021 | reverse complement strand
GGACGTTTAAACGGTTGCGGGGCCGGCCCGCCGACGGTGTCCTATCAGGGGGTGGGGCTGGCGTTTCTCGCCCGGGGGCCCGGGCCCCCCCCCCCGCGCCGGGCCACCGGTCACTCCTTCCCGGATGGGGAAGACGCCGTTGTTACTTACCGGTAGGCTCCGCCGTATGGCTCTGCGGAAGAACATCCTGATCACCGGCGCCAGCTCGGGACTCGGCGAGGGCATGGCGCGCCAGTTCGCGGCGCGGGGACGCAATCTCGCGCTGTGCGCGCGGCGGACCGAGCGGCTCGACGCGCTGGCCGAGGAGCTGACGGGCGCCTTCCCCGGTATCAAGGTCGTGACCCGGCCGCTGGACGTCAACGACCATGATCGGGTGTTCAGTGTGTTCGAGGAGTTCCGTGCGGAGCTGGGCTCGCTCGACCGCGTGATCGTGAACGCGGGAATCGGGAAGGGACAGCCGATCGGCAAGGGCCGGTTCGACGCCAACCGCACGACGCTGGAGACCAACTTCGTCGCCGCGGCCGCCCAGGTCGAGGCCGCGGTGGGGATCTTCCGCGAGCAGCGGGCCGGGCACCTCGCGGTGATCTCGTCCTTCAGCGCGATCCGCGGGTTCCCCGGCAACCTCACGGCGTACGCGGCGTCGAAGGCGGGCATCTCGACGTTCGTCGAGGGCACCCGGATCGAGCTGCGGCGGACACCGATCAAGGTGACCGACATCCAGCCCGGCTTCATCGAGTCGGAGATGACCGCGCGCAACGATGGCGTCCCGCTGGTCGCCCGCGCGGAGGTCGGGGTGCGGGCACTGGTCAAGGCGATCGAGGCGGAAGGCGCGAAGGCGTACGTCCCGAGCTGGCCGTGGACGCCGCTCAGCCTCGTGGTGCGGCTGGCCCCGGAGGCTCTGCTGAAGAAGTTCCTGTGAGCAGCGCCGGAAACGCCACGGTCGAGGTCCGTGCCGAAGACGCCTTCGACGCCGCCGCGGTGCACGCGTGGCTGAGCGAGCGTGTCGACGGGCTCGGTGCGGAACCGCCACGGGTGCGGCAGTTCCCCGGCGGGGCCTCGAATCTGACGTATCTGCTGAGCTATCCCGGTCGCGACCTCATCCTGCGGCGTCCGCCCGCGGGGCACAAAGCCGCGTCCGCGCACGACATGCGCCGCGAGTTCCGGGTGCAGCGCGCGCTCAAGCCGGTGTTCGGTTACGTCCCCGAGGTGCTGGCCTTCGGCGACGACCCGGCCGTGCTCGGCGGCGACTTCTACGTGATGGAGAAGCTCGACGGAATCATCCTGCGCGGCGATCTTCCCGACGGTCTCGAACTGAGCCCGGAACGGGCGCGGGACCTGTCCGGCCGGGTGGTCGACCGGCTCGTCGAGTTGCACGCAGTCGACGTCGACGAGGCCGGGCTTGCCGACCTCGGTAAGGGCGCCGGGTACGTCGAACGGCAGATCCGCGGCTGGTCGGAGCGGTTCGCCCGGTCGCGTACGGACAACGTCCCCGACTTCGCCGCGGTGATGGCCTGGCTGACGGAAAACCAGCCCGGCGAGGTGAAGATCTGCCTCATCCACAACGACTACCGGCTCGACAACCTCGTGCTCGACGGCCCGGACACCCTCGACATCGTCGGCGTGCTGGACTGGGAGATGGCCACACTCGGCGACCCGCTGATGGAACTGGGCAGCACCCTCGCGTACTGGGTGCAGGCCGATGACGACGACACGATGAAGCTGAGCCGTCGCCAGCCGACGCACCTGCCCGGTATGTACACGCGCGAAGAGTTCGTGGCGCACTACGCGGAGCGTACGGGGCTGAAGATCGACGACTGGCGCTTCTACGAGGTGTACGGCCTCTTCCGGCTCGCCGTTGTGCTGCAACAGATCTACCGCCGCTACCACGACGGCCAGACGCACAACCCCGCGTTCAAGGATCTCTGGCAGTTCTCCGGGTATCTGGACTGGCGCTGCCGCGAGATCATCGGGAAGGGAACGGCCTAGTGGGCGCCATCTACCTCGTCCGGCACGGGCAGGCGTCGTTCGGCGCCGAGGACTACGACCGGCTGTCCCCGCTCGGGTTCGAACAGTCCACTGTGGCCGGTGCGGAACTGCTGCGGCGCGGCGTCGAGTTCAGCCAGGCGCGCTCGGGAACGCTGGCCCGGCAACGGGACACCGCCGCCACCGCGCTCAAGGTGCTCGGCTCGGGCATCGCCGTGACGGAGGACGCGCGCTGGAACGAGTACGACCACATCGACATCGCGCGTCATCACGCCGGCGGCGCGCCGCAAGAGGATTCCCGGGCCTACCAGGCGGTGCTGGACGCCGCGCTCACCGCGTGGATCGCAGCGGGCGCGGACGGCCCGTGCGCCGAGACCTGGCCCGCCTTCCTGGACCGCTGCCGGGGCGCGCTCGCCGATCTCGTTGCGTCGCTGGGCAAGGGGGAACACGCGGCGGTGTTCACCTCCGGCGGCGTGATCGCGACGCTGTGCGGGGCGCTCATGGGTACCCCGGAGGCCGGGCTGCTCAAGCTCAACCGGGTCACCGTGAACGCCGGGATCACCAAGCTGGTGTCCGGGCGGGGCGGGGTGACCCTGTTGTCGTTCAACGAACATCCGCATTTCGAGGCGGACGCGGCGAAACTGCTGACCTACCGGTAGTTCCCTTGCGGGGCACCGGTTTCCCAGTCCCAGCCGGTGATCAGGGTGCGCATCAGCCTGGCGGCGCTGGAGAGATGGCTGCCGGCGCCCCAGAACAGCGTGACCGTCCGGCGGCATCCGGGATCGTCGACGGCGATCCAGGCGACCGCGTCGTTCGTGGCGGTGCGCCGGGCGAGGGCGGGGACGAGACCGATGCCGAGCCCCGCGCTGATCAGTTCCGCGATCGCGCTGTGCTCGTCGCCCTCGCAAACGATCTTCGGCGTCAGGCCATGGCCGGCGAAGAGCCGGTCGAGGAGTCCGCGCACCCAGTGTCCCTTGCGGGAGGTCACGAAGGGCTGGCCCGCCAGGTCGTCGATGCTCACCGACGTACGGCCCGCCAGTGGGTGGTCGCGCGGGGTGGCCACCCATACCGCCTCCTCGAACAGCGTGGCCGATTCCAGGCCCTCGGCGCGGATCGGTTGTGAGGCAACGCAGAGGTCGACGTCCTGCGCCCGCAGCAGGCGGCCCATGTCCTCGGCGGGCGTCCAGCGGAGTTCGACCTCGATGGCGGGATGGGCCCGCTTGTACGCCGCGAGCGGACCGGTGAGGGTGAGGAAGGTTTCCGACGCCAGGCGCACGGTGCCGAAGCCCTCGCTGGTGGCTTCGGCCACGGCTCGCCGCCCCGCGTCGAGTTCGCCGAGGGCACGTTCGACATAGCCGAGGAAGAGCTTGCCGGTGTCGTTCAGCCGGAGCCGTCCCGCGCGATCGAACAGCGGGGCGCCGAGTTCGCTTTCCAGCCGGGCGATGGTGCGGCTCACCGAAGGCTGGGCGACCCGGAGTTCGTCGGCCGCGCGGCTGAGGTGTTCCAGCCGCGCCACGACGCGGAACTGGTTGAGCGTGTTCAGGTCCATGACCCATGCCTCCGGCGTCATAACGGCATAGCAATATTGATCTTAGACAGGATAACTCGGCAGTCATAGCTTCGAGGGGTGAAGCAAAACGGGGAAGACGCCTCCGCGGTCAGCGGAGGGGTATTGCGGGCCGTCGTCAGCGCGCATCTGGTGGCGATCATCGGGCAGCCGGTGTTCGCCGGGGTGTACCTCAGCGGGGATTACGACGGCCTGAGCTGGCACGCGACCGGGGCCGACGTCGTCACGTCGATCGGCTATCTGCAGCTGATCGTGGCGGTCGTGGTGTGGGTCCGGCTGCGCCGGGCCTGGCCGTTCCTCACCACGCTGGCGCTGGTGGCGGCCGAGACCGCGCAGTACTTCGCCGGGCTGGCTGGCGCGCTGTGGCTGCACCTGCCGCTGGGCGTGCTGACCATCGCCGCGCTCGTCGTCCAGTTCGTCGCGGTGTGGCGACAGCCCTTCCGGCGGCCGGCGCGGGAGGTGCGGGCCGATGCGTGACCTTCGGATGAGCAGGCGCCGGGTGCTGGAGATCGGCGGGGCACT
Source organism: Amycolatopsis sp. NPDC059021 (assembly GCF_042739895.1). Lineage (NCBI taxonomy): Bacteria > Bacillati > Actinomycetota > Actinomycetes > Pseudonocardiales > Pseudonocardiaceae > Amycolatopsis > Amycolatopsis sp. NPDC059021. The sequence continues at coordinate 12,840 of NZ_JBHYIQ010000050.1, read as the reverse complement.
CGGGCTGCTGGCGGCCACCGGGCTGTCGGGCGCGGCCGCGTTGTCGCGCCGCCCGCCGGTCACCGGCGCCGAACTGCGCAGTGCCGTGCCGCTGCCGCCCGCCTTCAGTGTGCCGTTGCCGATTCCCGCCGTGCTGGCACCGGTCAGCACCTCCGGCGGTGTCGACCGGTACGCCATCACGCAGCGCGAAACGACCGCGGAGATCCTGCCGGGTGTCCGGACTCCATTGTGGACATACGGGGGCACGTTCCCTGGCCCCACAATCGAAGCGCGCCGGGGCAGGCCGATCACCGTGACGCATCGCAACGAACTGCCCGTGCCGACCGTCGTGCACCTGCACGGCGGCCGGACCCCGGCGGACTCCGACGGGTACCCGACCGACCTCGTCCTGCCCGCGGGATGGCCGGACGCCACACACCACGGCCATGGTGGGCACGCCATGGCGGGCATGCACGATCCGCGTGCGGTGCACCGGAAACTGACCCGGGACTACACGTTCCCGATGGATCAGCGGTCGTCGCTGCTCTGGTATCACGACCATCGGATGGATTTCACCGCTCCCGCGATCTGGCGAGGTCTCGCGGGCCTGCACATCGTGCGTGACGACGCCGAGGAAGCGCTCGGCCTGCCCTCGGGGTCACGGGAGCTGCCCCTGATGATCGCGGACCGCGCGTTCGCCGCCGACGGAAGTCTCGACTACCCCGCCCTCGACCCCACATTGCGCGGACAGCCGGGGGTGCGGGAGTCCTACCTCGCCGGAGTGCTCGGCGACGTGATCCTGGTCAACGGCGCTCCGTGGCCCGTACACGAGGTCGACGCCGCCCGGTACCGGCTGCGGATCCTGAACGCCTCGAACGCGCGGCACTACGAACTCGAAGCGGTGCTCGACGACGGCCGCCGGCTCGAGCTCGTCCAGATCGGCGCGGACCAGGGACTGCTCGCGGCGCCGGTGACCCACACGTCGCTGCCGATCGCGCCCGCCGAGCGCTACGACGTGATCGTCGACTTCGCGGGCGTACCGGTCGGCAGCCTCGTCAAGGTCGTGAACCGGCTGGGTTCCGGACGCACCGGGGACGTCATGGCCTTCCGGGTGGCGCGCAAAGCCACCGACGACAGCCGCGTTCCGGCCGTCCTTTCGACCGATCTGCCCTCCTGGAACCGGGCGGACGCGGTCCGGGTGCGCGAGTTCTCCTTCCGCGCCGGGCAGCTGAACGGCGGGCACGGCTGGCTCATCGGCGGGCTGCCGTTCGACCCCGCGCGCTCCGACGTCACCGTCGGCCTCGGCGACGTCGAGGTGTGGCGGTTCGTCGCCGACGTCCACCATCCCGTCCACCTGCACCTGGTCGGCTTCCAGGTGCTCTCGCGCGGCGGCAGGCCGCCGCTCCCGCACGACGCGGGGCTCAAGGACACCGTGTCCCTGCGGCCGGGCGAAGCGGCGGAGATCATCACCCGGTTCGACGGCTATCGCGGCCGCTATCTCTTCCACTGCCACAACGCCGAACACGAGGACATGGGCATGATGGCGAACCTCGAAGTCGTCTGAACCGTTCGCGGGTCAGGGTTTCAGCCGCGTCCCGGTCACCCAGGCGCGGACGAACGCGAGCAGCCACGCCGCGAGCGCACCCGCGACCACCAGCACGAACGCGGGCCCTGGGCGGCCGCTGAGCGTCCACCACACGGCCGGGAGCACGAGCAGCAGCGCGGCGGAGAGCAGCGTGAGCAGCACCGCCCACGTGCGGTGGATCGCGAGGCGCCGGTCCGCCTTCGCCCGTCGGAGAACCTCCACAAGAGGTGGGTCGCGGTGCGGGCCCGGAGTGCAACGGTCCCGGTGCGGTGTAATGCTTTCGTGGCCCGCTCGTGCGTGCGGACGCGATCGGGTGACCGCTGGCGGCAGGAGGTACGCATGCGATTCGGTGAGGTGACGCTGATCCCGGTCAACGGGTTCGGCACCGAGGACGTGGTGGTCGACGCCGAGGGCCGGATCTACACCGGGGTCGTGGACGGCCGGATCCTGCGGGTCGCGCCGGACGGCAGGCGCATCGACGTGCTCGCCGACACCGGCGGACGGCCGCTCGGGATCGAGTTCTTCGGCGAGGACGAGCTGCTGATCTGCGACGCGCACGCGGGCCTGCTGACCGTGCCGCTCGGCGGCGGGGACGTCACCACGCTCGCGACGTCGGCGGTGGGGCTGGACTTCGTCTTCTGCAACAACGCCGCCGTCGCCGCGGACGGCACGGTGTACTTCACCGACTCCTCGCGGCGCTTCGGCATCGAGCGCTGGCGGGACGACCTCATCGAGCAGACCGGCGGCGGGCGCCTGCTGCGGCGGACCCCGGACGGGAAGATCGACCAGCTCGCCGACGGCTTCCAGTTCGCGAACGGCGTCGCGCTGCCCCCGGACGAGTCGTTCGTCGCGGTCGCCGAGACCGGCGCGTTCCGGGTCAGCAGAGTGTGGCTGCACGGCTCCCGCGCGGGCAAGGTGGACACGCTGATCGACGACCTCCCCGGCTTCCCGGACAACATCTCCACCGGCAGCGACGGGCTGATCTGGGTGACCCAGGCCAGTCCCCGCGTCGCGGCGCTCGACGTCGTCCGCAGGCTCCCCGCCCCGCTGCGCGCGCTCGTGCGTGCCCTGCCCGACGGCGTCCAGCCGCAGCCGGGGCGCGAGGTGGGTGTCATCGGTGTCGCCGCGGACGGTCTGGTGGAGCGCGAGTTCCGCGGCGAGATCGCGGACTTCCACATGCTCACCGGTGTGCGGGAGCGCGACGGCAGGCTGTACTTCGGCAGCCTCGCCGATCCGGCGATCGCGGTCACCAGCCGCTGAGCGCGGCGGCAGTGTGTGTCCTGAACGCGTCGTTGGCGACGGTGAACGTCCCGAACGCGTCGTTCACGACACCGGCACGGCGTGACCGGGCGCGAGGCCCCTGTGTCGCGAACGCTCCGTTCGCGACGTTGATCGTCCCGTACGGAGCGTGCGCGACAGGCGAAGCCGCCGCTAACGACCCGTCCACTGTGGACTACGCCCGGCCGACCATGCGGCGTAGAACTCGTGGTGGTCCTTGCTGGTCATGAGCAGTGCCTGGGTGATCGCCTCCAGCTCGATGGAACTGCCGAGGTCCATGTCCAGCTCCCGGGTCAGCAGGACCTTCGTGGTGGCGTAGGCGAGTGCCGGTCCGTCGGCCAGCCGCCGTGCGAGCGCCATGGCGGCGGCCGGGAGTTCCTCATCGTCCACCACCGACGATGCGAGGCCGATCGACTCGGCACGGGCGGCGTCGACCTTGTCGCCGAGCATCAGCAGTTCCGTGGCCCGGCCGAGGCCGACCAGCCGGGGCAGCAGATACGCCGAGCCCATGTCGGCCCCGGCGAGGCCGACCTTGGTGAACAGGAACGCGAATTTCGCCGACCGGGCCAGCAGCCGGAAGTCGCTGGCCAGCGCGAGCACCGAACCGGCGCCGGCCGCGACACCGTTGACGGCGGCGATGATCGGCAGCGGGCATTCCCGCATCGCCTTCACCACGGCCCCGGTCATCCGGGTGAACTCCAGCAGTTCGGCGGTCTCCATCTTCTGCAGCTCGCCGATGATCTCTTCGACGTCGCCGCCGGAACAGAACCCGCGCCCGCGCCCGGTGAGCACGAGCACCTTCACGTCGCCGCGATGCGGCAGCTCGGCGAGCAGGTCCCGCAGATCGGCGTAGCTGTCGAAGGTCAGCGCGTTGAGCTTGTCCGGACGGTCCAAAACGACCGTCGCAACACCACGGTCCACAGTGAACTCGAAATGTTCCCACTCCGCGGTGATCGGGGGAGTGGCGCGGAACGGGCTCATGACTGGATTCCTCCACCGTCGAGTACGAGCGTCTGGCCGTTGATCGCGGCCGCTTCGGGCGCCGCGAAGAAGGTCACCGCGTAGGCGACCTCGTCGGGTTCGAGCAGTCTGCCCAGCGCGGACGCGGCGGCGAGCGCGGCTTCGGCGGCGGCCTCGTCCCGCCCGGTGCGTTCCCGGATCCTGGCCACCGACGTGGCCGTCATGCCGGTCCGCACGAACGCGGGGCACACCGCGTTGGCGGTGACCCCGGTGCCCGCCACCTCCGCGGCGACCGCGCGCATCAGGCCGACCGCAGCGTGTTTCGACGCGGTGTACCCGGCGGTGTAGCGATAGCCGACGTGGCCGGCGGTCGAGGCGACGGTGACGATCCGGCCGTGATCGCGTTCCCGCATGCCGGGCAGGACGGCGCGGGTGCACAGGAACGCCCCGGTCGCGTTGACCTCGAACTGCGTCCGCCAGTCTTCGACACTCGTGGCGTGCACGGGCGCGCTCGTCGACACGCCCGCATTGTTGATCAGTACGTCGATCGGGCCCGCTTCGGCGAAGAACGCCTTGACCGCTGCTTCGTCGGTGACGTCGCATTCGGTACGTCCAGGCGCGAGGACGGTGTCGCCCGCGGCGCGGAAACGGTCGGCGATCGCGGCGCCGATACCGCGCGTGCCACCGGTGACGACGACGCGGCGGTTCACGAGCCCGCCATCGCGCGCAGCGCCCGCCGGTCGAGTTTTCCGTTGGCGGTACGGGGGAGTTCGGTCACGAACACGACCTCTCGCGGGTACTTGTGCTTGGCGAGGTGGGCGCGCGCGAAGTCCTTGAGCGCCTGCGGTTCGACCGTCGCCCCCGGCCGGAGGACGACGCAGGCGCGCGGGAGTACGAGTCCGTCCACTGTGGTCCCGAGGACAGCGCAGTCCGCGACGTCCGGATGCCCGAGCAGGCAGTCCTCGATCTCGCCAGGGGCCACGAAAACGCCGCCGACCTTGAGCAGATCGTCGGCGCGACCGTGGTGATGGTAGAAGCCGCCGGTGTCGCGGCTGAACAGGTCGCCGGAGGTCAGGGTGTCGCCGTCGAAGGTCTTCGCGGACTTCTCGGCGTCGCCGTAGTACTCCAGCGCGATCGTCGGACCAGTGATCCGCAGTGGCCCGATTTCCCCGTCCGGCAAGGGATTCCCGGTCTCGTCGACGACCTGGGCGGTGTAGCCGGGGACCTCCCGGCCGAGGCTGCCGTACCGCGCCTCACCCGGCCGGTTGGACAAGTAGATGTGGTAGGCCTCCGACGAGCCGATGCCGTCCACGACCGGGACGCCGAAGGCCGCGTCCCATTTGCGATGCAGTTCCGGCGGCAGCGCCTCGCCCGCCGACGTCGTCAGGCGCAGGCAGCTCAGGTCCTGTTCGGACGCCGCCGGATGGGCGATCATGGCGCTCATCATCGTCGGCACGTTGACCAGTACGGTCGGCCGGTGCCGCGCGATCAGCTCGAAGATCAGGTCCGCCGTCGTCCGCTGGGGGAACACGATCCCGGTGGCGCCGACGCCGAAGGGGAACAACGCGACGAGGTCGCGTGCGTATCCGAAGAAAAGCTTGGGCACGGCGAGAATCCGGTCGTCTTCTCGTAAGCCGAGGACACCGAGCGCGTAGCGTTCGAAGCTTTCCACTGGGCTGCGCAGCGGATGCACGCAGGCCTTGGGTGAACCGGTGCTACCCGTGGTGAACTTCCAGATCCCGACATCGTCCACTGTGGTCGGTGCGGGCGCCAGCTCGTCGGACGCCTCGGCCGCGAGTGTCCGCAATGGACGTTCGCCAGGGAGTAGCTCTTCCGGCGGGACGTCGGTGACCAGCAGATTCCGCGCCCCCGCTTCGCGCAGTGCGGGCAGCGTGACCGCGTCCGCGATCACCACGACGGCTTCGGTGTAGCGCAGGTAGTAGGCGTAATCCTTGGGCTGCAGGAACGGATAGACCTCGGCGGTGACCGCGCCGATCTTCTGCGCGGCGTACCACGTCGCGACGAACTCTTCGCCGTCGCTCAGCGCGAGCAGCACCCTTTGTCCACTTCGGACACCCGCGTCGCGCAGCACATGGCCGATCCGGTTGACGAGCTTCGCCAGCTCGGCGTAGCTGACGGTCTTCTCACCACACAGCAACGCCGTCCGCGCGCCGCGACCCTCCTCGACGTGACGGTCGACGAAGTACGTGGCGAGGTTGACCGGCTTGCTCATCGGGTCCCCAGTTCGTGGATGGCTTCCACCAGCAGGTCGGTCAGCACGCCGAAGGTGGCCTCGCCTTCCTCGGCGGTCGCTTCGGCGGGCGAACCGCAGTACGCGTCGGTCATCCCCAATTCCTTGAAGCCGGCGTTCGGCGAGGCCGCCGCCAGCGTGACCGGCACACGCGGCAACGTCCGCATCAGCGGTTCGTCGACGAGCTCGGGCCGGTCGGCCAGCACCAGCGAGGTCTCGTAACGTCCGGCATGGCACTCGCCGCTGCGAAACTCTTCGGTGAGCCGCTGCGCGTTCCGGCGGCGCACCAGGTCGAGATGGGCGACGCGGCCGCCGTGCTCGGTGTTCAGCGTCTCGGCCGCGCGGCGCAGCGTCGTCAGATGCGCGGGCTCGAAGTGGTTGTTCACCAGCAGGATCCGTGGCAGGCCCTGGCCGATCAGCGCCGCCCCGACGTCGACGAGCAACGCGTGCAAGGTCTCTTCGCCGATGTGGATGCCTCCGGCGAACCCGGCGGCGAACCGCGTCACCCCGTACGGGAGCGCAGGAAGGACGAGCACGCGCACGTCGGGATCCGCGGCGAGGCGGTCCGCCGCACGGGCGCACATTCCGTGCGAGATCAGCGGATCCGTGCCGATCGGCGCGTGCGGGCCGTGCGGCTCGATCGCGCCGAGGGGGAGCAACAGCACCGGCGTACGCGTACCGGCGGACAGCTCGGCCACCTGCCGGGACGTGAGATCCGCGAAGAACGTCACGGGATTCAACCTACACCGCAGCGGCCTGGGGTGTATAGAGTTGGGAGCGTGGCCGTCGACGGATTCGAGCCGAGCCCCCAGGAGCTGGTCATCACGCTGCTGGGCAGCTACGTGCACCCGCGCGAGACCCGGCGGATCTGGTCCGGCGGGCTCGTCGCGCTGCTCGCGGAGCTGGGTTTCTCCGACGGCGCCGCGCGCATCGCGCTGGCCAGGCTCGCCCGCCGCGACCTCCTGCAAAGGCATCGCGCCGGGCGGCACGTGCACTACTCGCTGACCGCCCGCACCGTCGCGCTCCTCGCCGACGGCGACCGGCGGATCTTCTCCCTCGGCCGCCGGGAGATCCCGGCCGGGACCTGGACCGTGCTGTGGCAGAACATCCCGGAAATCCGGCGGCAGGCCAGGGAACGGCTGGTCCGGCGGCTGCGGTTCCTCGGCTTCGGCCCGTACACCGACGGCACCTGGATCGCCCCGCACGACCGCGAGGCCGAGGTGCTCGCGTTGCTGGCGGATCTCGACGTCACCGAGTACGCCGGGCTCTTTCTCGGACGGCCGTCGGGGGGCCTGGACGTCCGCCGTTTCGCCGGACGTGCCTGGGATCTCGACGAACTGTCGGCTCGCTACGACGCCTTCGTCGACGAGTTCGGCGGGCACAAACCCGGCGAGCTGGACGACCCCGGTGCGTTCGGGGTGCGGACCCGGCTGGTGCACACGTTCCGCGCGTTCCCCGCGCTCGACCCGGAACTGCCGGCGGACCTGGTGCCCGCGCCGCGGCGCCGGGCGGCCGCGGTCGAGTTGTTCCACGATCTGTACACGGCGCTGGCCCCGGCGGCCCAGCGCCACTTCGACAAGGCGGTTCAGTTATGACCGATACCGAGCAGGCGCTGAGTTACACGTCCTACCTGGCGCTGGACGATCTCCTGGACGCGCAGCGGCCCCGGTCGGACGAGCACGACGAGCTGCTGTTCATCGTGATCCACCAGGTGTACGAGCTGTGGTTCAAGCAGCTCCTGCACGAGGCGCGCTACCTGCAGGAGAACCTCGAAGCGGGCCGGACGGCGCACGCGATCCGCACGCTGCGGCGGATCCTCACCGTGCTCAAGGTGGTCGTCGAGCAGATCGACGTCCTGGAGACGATGACGCCGAGCCAGTTCAGCAGCTTCCGCGCCCGGCTGGACGCCTCCAGCGGCTTCCAGTCGGGGCAGTTCCGGGAGCTGGAAGCGGTTCTCGGCAGGCGGGACGAAAGTGTCCTAACCCACTACCCGGAGGGCTCTGAGCAGCGGAAGCGCATCGCCGACGCGCTGAGCAGGCCCTCGCTGTTCGATTCCTTCCTCACCTATCTGGCGGAAAGCGGTTACTCGATTCCCCGCCGCGCCGACGTCACCCGACCGGTGGAGCCCTCGCCCGAGCTGCAGGCGGTACTGCTGAAGGTGTACCGCGACGACAGCGGTCAATCAGTGGTCGCCGAGCACATGGTGGACCTGGACGAAGGGATGCAGGAGTGGCGCTATCGTCACGTGAAGATGGTCGAACGCACCATCGGAGACAAGACCGGGACTGGTGGGTCCTCTGGCGCGACCTACCTGCGGACTACCTTGTTCCGTCCGATGTTCCCGGATCTCTGGGCAGTCCGGAGCCAGCTGTGAGCACTCTCGACGACATCCGCACCAGCCCCAACGCACTGGCCGGGTACTACCGCCGCTTCGCGGTGGCCGACCGGCTCCTGTTGACCGGACATTCCCATCAGGCCTGGCCGGACGTCGCCGAGGAGGGGTTGCTCGAAGCCTTCGCCGACGCCGCCCGCGACGTCGACGCCAAGTGGGACCGCGCGTTCGCGAAGGCCGACGAACTGCGCGCGGGATTCCGCGTCCTGCTCGGCGACCGGCGCGGCGAGTTCGCGCTCGGGACCAGCACCCACGACCTCGTGCTCCGCTTCCTCTCCGCGGTGGATCTGCCCCGGCGACCCCGGCTGGTGACCACCGACGGCGAGTTCCACACCCTGCGCCGCCAGCTCGCCCGGCTGGAGGAGGAGGGCGTCGAGGTCGTCCGGGTCCCGGTCGAGCCGGTCGCCACGCTCGCCGAGCGCGTCGCCGACCAGGTCGACGGCGGAACCGCCGCGGTGCTGATCTCGGCCGTGCTGTTCGAGACCTCCCGGCTCGTGCCGGGGCTCGCGCACCTCGCCGACGTGTGCCGTGGCCGCTCGGTCGAACTCGTCGTCGACGCCTACCACGCGCTCGGCGTCGTCCCGTTCTCGCTGCACGACCTCGGACTGACCAACGCCTGGGTGCTCGGTGGCGGCTACAAGTACCTCCAGCTCGGCGAGGGCAACTGTTTCCTGCGGCTGCCCGCGCACGCGCAGGAACTGCGGCCGGTGATCACCGGGTGGTACGCCGAGTTCGGCGCGCTGGCCGACGAGCGGCGGCCCGGCGCGGTCGCCTACGCACCGGGCAGCGACCGCTTCGCCGGGGCGACCTACGACCCGACCAGTCACTACCGGGCCGTGCGGGTGCAGCGGTTCTTCACCGAGCAGGGGCTGACCCCGCAGTTCCTGCGCGAGGTGTCGCAGCACCAGGTCGGCCTGCTCGCGCGTCACTTCGACGAACTGGACCTGCCCTCCGACGTCGTCACCCGCGACCGCGAGACCCCGCTGGGCATGATCGGCGGCTTCCTCTCCCTGCGGTGCCGCGACGCCGCCGGCCTCCAGCTCGCGCTCGCCGAACGCGGGGTGCGCACCGACGCGCGCGGCCCGTACCTGCGCTTCGGCCCCGCGCCGTATCTGTCCGACCTGCAGCTCGAAACGGCGATGGCGACGCTGGGCGAGGTCGTCCGCGGACGGTGACTCCCGGGCTGCGGGGCGTGTGCGGCCATCCGGACACGTTTCGCGCCCGGAACCTGGGACCGGCCTTGGCCGGTGATCAGCCTGGGCCTTAGGTTGGCGGGGTGAGGCACCGGCCGAGGGGCGATCCCCATCGGCCGGTGCTCCGGACCACCCACCAGGTGCGCAGCGGCCACAGCCGTGCGCGGGTCGACGAAGGAGTCACCACCGTGACCGAAGGAGTGTTCGGCCGGAACACCGGCCATGAGCAAGTCGTGTTCTGCCACGACCAGGCCAGCGGCCTGAAGGCCATCATCGGTATCTACTCGACCGCACTGGGCCCCGCGCTCGGCGGCACCCGCTTCTATCCCTACGAGTCCGAGGACGCCGCGCTCGCCGACGTCCTCGCGCTGTCGAAGGGGATGGCCTACAAGAACGCGCTGGCCGGGCTCGACCTCGGCGGCGGGAAGGCCGTGATCATCGGCGACCCCGCGACGCAGAAATCCGAGTCACTCCTTCGGGCCTACGGGCGTTTCGTGCAGTCGCTCGGCGGCCGCTACATCACCGCCTGCGACGTCGGCACCTATGTGCGGGACATGGACGTCGTGGCCCGCGAATCGCGGTTCGTCACCGGCCGCTCGCCCGAGGACGGCGGCGCCGGCGACTCGTCCGTCCTCACTGCTTTCGGGGTGTACCAGGGCATGCGTGCCTCCGCCGAGCACGTCTGGGGTGTGCCGGAGCTGACCGGGCGCCGCGTCGGTGTCGCGGGCGTCGGCAAGGTGGGGCACATCCTCGTCGGGCATCTGGTCGAGGCGGGTGCGCACGTGGTGGTCTCCGACGTTTCGCCTGCCGCGCTGGACCGGGTCCGCGCGGCGTATCCCGGCGTCGAGGTAGTGTCCGATGTGGACACTCTGATCCGGTCCGAAGTGGACGTTTTCGCGCCGTGCGCGCTGGGCGGGGTGCTGAACGACGACACGGTGGCCGCGCTGCGGGCGCGGATCGTGTGCGGTGCGGCGAACAACCAGCTTGCGCACCCCGGGGTGGACAAGATGCTCGACGACCGCGGCATCCTGTTCGCCCCGGACTACCTCGTCAACGCCGGCGGCGTGATCCAGGTCGACGACGAGCGGCACGGGTTCGACTTCGCGCGGGCCAAGCGCAAGACGACGGCGATCTTCGACACCACGAAGGCCGTGTACGCGCTCGCGAAGTCCGAAGGCGTGCCGCCCGCCACCGCCGCGGACCGTCTCGCCGAACGGCGCATGGCCGACGTCGGCCGCCTGCGGGGAATCCTGCTCTGACGCGGGAAAGGCCCCTTCCCCGGCGGGGGAGGGGCCTTTCCCGGAGGCGGCGAGGTCCTATCCGCTCTTGCGGCGGAACTGGCGCTTGTTCGCGGCGGGGCCGTGCGCGTGCTGGTTCTTCGGGCCACCGTTCTCGTGGGAAGAACCCGATCGCGCGTGGGCCTGCTTGCGCTCGAGCGCCTCGCGGAACTTGCGCTTGACGTCGTCCTCCTCGCCGCTCTGCCGCGACGGTTCCGGTTCAGCCATGCTTACCTCCGAGGTTACGACGTGTGACGGCTCCAGCCTGTCAGGTGCGTGCCGCGTTGGCGAGCGGATTTGGCCCCGGCGTCGGGAGAATCACCGATCCGGTGCGGGCATCTGGACTGGACCGCCGAAGCGGATCCGGTCGCGGACCAGGGGACGGCCGCAGTGGTCGCACAACAGGGTCGGCAGCAGCCGGTTCCCGCATTCGTCGTGGTAGAGCGTGAGGTCCGCGTCCTGGCCCGGTACCTCGAAGCCGCGCGCCCACTCCACGATGAAGGCGAGCGCAGGGAAGAACGCCAGTCCCTTCGAGGTGAGCCGGTAGGCCCTGGCGTCGGCGCGGGTCGCGGCCGTTTCGGTCCGCAGGACGCCGACTTCGACGAGCCTGCTGAGCCGCCCCGACAGCACACTCGGGCCGATGCCGAGTTCGCGTTCGAACTCCGAGAAGTGCCGCGCGCCGAGCATCGCCGAGGACACCAGCCCGGTGGACCACCGGTCGCCGAGCAGTTCCATGGTGTCCGGGAAGAACATCACCGGGTCGTGCGCGAGCGGTTCGGCGTCCTTGCGGCGGAAGCGTTTCGACGCCGTCGCCACGCCGATCCCGGTCGCGTCGAGCCGTTTCGCGCTGATGTCGCGCGCGTCGACCCGGCAGCCACAGGTACCGCAGCCCAGCGGTGCCGAGGTGGTCAGCCCGCAGTCGAGGTGGATCAGCGTCGGCAGGACCTCCCGGCGGCCGGGGATCCATTCGCGCTCCCACGCCCAGATCGAGATGAACAGCGGCCACAGTTCGAGGCCGCGTTCGGTGAGCCGGTACTCGTGGCGGGTGCGGTTGGTGTCACGGTACGGGGTCCGGAGCAGGACCCCGTTCTCCACCAGGGCACCCAGCCGCCCGGACAGCGCGGTCGGGGAGATGCCCAGCCGCAGCCGAAGCTGCTCGTACCGCCGGAAGCGCAGGAAGACGCCTTGCAGGATGAGCAGCGTCCACTGGTCGCCGAGCAGCTCGAGTGCTCGGCGGACCGACTCTCCTGCCGGTCGGACACGGTGTGCGGTCGCTTCGGTCACCGGGGACCCCTCTTTCCGTCGTGGACCCAGCTTAGCTGACTACACCTAGAGAAGCCTATTGACAGCTGGGTACACAAATCATAGTCTCGTCCCCGTCAGCCCGCACCGCAGGGGAGAGCCCGATGGTCAGCACTTCCGCACAGCCGCCGACGGCGGCAAGGACGGCACCGGACGCTCACGGAGCCGAACAGGCCAAACCGTGCCTGCGCGTCGCATACGCGCTGGGTGGCACCGAGATCGGCAACGCGGCCCGAGGGGCCGCCGAAGACTGCCCCGCCTGGCCGCTTCCGGCCTGGCCAGGGGGATCAGCCCGCTACGGAAACGGTAGCCAGGTCGGAAGGACAGGCCTGTGGCCTGCGGGTTTCGCGGTCGCGGAAAGCGCGGCCGGGATTCCCGGATAAGAAGCACCTCCTCCGGCACGCACCCGGCAGGACCGGGAGCGGGGCGGGAGGAGGCCGGCGGAGGCCGAAGCAACGCATGGAAGGGCACACGTCGCTCCGCGGCGTGTGGGGGCCGTGCTGTGCTCTCCGCCGGAACCCCGGGGGGGGGGGGGGGGCGCGCCCCCCGCGCGGGGGGGGGGGGGCGCGGGGGGGGGCGGCAAAACCACAAACCACCCCCACCAAAACACACACCGAGCGGGC
>NZ_JBHYIQ010000049.1:56493-69793 GCF_042739895.1 Amycolatopsis sp. NPDC059021 | reverse complement strand
GTCCCGAACGGAGCGTTCGCGACGTCGAGCGATGCTGTCGGCCTGTGCGGGAAGCTCCGAGGGACGCCCTTGGTGCGTTGAGTGCGACGAGGGCGTCCCTCGGTGCAGTGAGCGCACCGAAGGCGTCCCTCGGTGGATCGCGAGTCTCCCGCGGCCTTCGTACGCTCTCAATGCGCGTGCTGCCTCGGGAGCAGGAGCGAGGGACCTTTGCTCACGCAGGAGGGGAGCAGGGGACCTTTGCTGACGTTCGTGAGCCTGCTGAAAGTTAGCTTGCCAAGGGACGTTAGCAAAGGTCCCTTGCTCTCTTTCCGCAGGTCAGAGACGCCGTTAAGGCCACTTTACGGGCGTCAGAAGCCCATAAGGTGGCCTTAACGACATGTCCGGAGGGAGCGCTACTCGCCTTCGATGACGTCCGGTTCGACGCCCAGATAACCCGCGACCTGCTCGACCAGCACGTCGTGGACGAGTTCCGCCAGCTCCGACGGGTCCTTCGCGCGTGCTTCGAGGGGACGCCGGTAGAGCACGATCCGCGCCCGCGTCGGTAGCCCGGCACGGTCGACCCCGGCGGGCACCAGCCGCGACAGCGGCACGGCGCCGTCGTGCAGGACGCCGTCGGCGGGGGCGCGGCCGTCCAGCCGCACCTCGGGGACGTCGTCCACGGCCACGTCGAGTTTCGTCAGCTCGTGGCGCCAGCGGGCCTCGATCGGCTCCAGCGCGTCGAGGACGAGCGCGTCGAACCGCTCGGCCCGGCTCGCGGCAGCGGGCAGCGTCGACGGGTAGAGCGCGCCGCGCAGGCCCCGGCCGTGCCGGTCCCGGCGCAGGCGCCGCCGCTGTCGGTAGTCACGAGCCTCACGAGCCATTGCCACAGTCCGAAGTCTAGGCGGTCGCCGAGTGGTCGCGCGTGTCGCCAGTGCCCCGTGACGGCGACACGCTATCGTTCGTCTTCGTGCGGAGCGTTCGAAAGTGTTCGCGAACGGGTTGTCCCGAACCCGCTGTCGCGACGCTCACGTATGCCTACCGCGATTCGACCGCCGTCGTCGGGCCACTGGCCACGGCGTCCGAGCCGCATTCCTACGACCTCTGCGAAGCCCACGCGCTGCGGCTGACCGTGCCCAAGGGCTGGGAAGTCGTCCGGCACGAAGGAGAGTTCGCCGCGCCCGACCCGTCGGCCGACGAGCTCACCGCGCTGGCCGAAGCCGTCCGCGAGGCAGGCCGCTCCGACCGCCCGCCGCCCGCCCCGGAGCCCGAGGGCCCCTCGGGCAGGCGAGGCCACCTGCGGGTACTGCCCGGTCGCGCCTGAGGTCGGCCGCCGCCGGTAGGCTTTCCGGCGCGGCGCGACCGGCGCCGGGACGAGGACTATCGGCGGGGAGACGGCGTGCCAGATCTTTCGGGCATCGTGAAGGCCTACGACATTCGCGGCGTGGTCGGCGAGCAGCTCGACGCAGCACTCGTACGCGACTTCGGCGCCGCGTTCGCCCTGCTCGTCAAGGCCGACGCCGCCGCGGTCGTCATCGGCCACGACATGCGCGACTCCTCCCCGGAGCTGTCCGCCGCGTTCGCCGACGGCGTGACCTCGCAGGGCGTCGACGTCGTGTCGATCGGGCTGGCCAGCACCGACCAGCTGTACTTCGCCTCCGGCTCGCTCGACCTGCCGGGCGCGATGTTCACCGCCAGCCACAACCCGGCGAAGTACAACGGCATCAAGCTGTGCCGCGCCGGGGCAGCCCCGGTCGGGCAGGACACCGGCCTCGCCGAGATCCGCGACACCGTCGAGCAGGGTGTTCCCGCCTTCGACGGCGAGCGCGGCGGCGTCACCGAGCGGGACGTCCTCGGCGACTACGCCGCCTACCTGCGCAAACTGGTCGACCTCTCGGGCGGCCGCCCGCTGAAGGTCGTCGTCGACGCCGGGAACGGCATGGGCGGGCACACCGTGCCGACCGTGTTCGACGGACTGCCCATCGACGTCGTGCCGATGTACTTCGAGCTGGACGGCACGTTCCCGAACCACGAGGCCAACCCGCTGGACCCGAAGAACATCGTCGACCTGCAGGCGAAGGTGCGCGAGGTCGGCGCCGACGCTGGGCTCGCCTTCGACGGCGACGCCGATCGCTGCTTCGTCGTCGACGAGCGCGGCGAGCCGGTTTCGCCGAGCGCGATCACCGCGCTGGTGGCCGTGCGCGAGCTGGCCAAGGAGCCGGGCGGCACGATCATCCACAACCTGATCACGTCCAAGGGCGTGCCGGAGATCGTCGCCGAGCACGGCGGCAAGCCGGTCCGCACCCGCGTCGGGCACTCGTTCATCAAGGCCGAGATGGCCCGCACCGGCGCGATCTTCGGCGGCGAGCACTCCGCGCACTACTACTTCCGCGACTTCTGGCGCGCCGACACCGGGATGCTCGCCGCGCTGCACGTGCTGGCCGCGCTCGGCGAGCAGAACGGCCCGCTGTCCGAGCTGACCAGCGCGTACTCCCGCTACGCCGCGTCGGGTGAGATCAACTCGACCGTATCGGACCAGGTCGCGCGCATGATCGCGGTCAAGGACGCCTTCGCGGCCAAGCCCGGCACCGAGATCGACGAGCTGGACGGGCTGACCGTGCAGCTGCCCGGTGGCGCGTGGTTCAACCTCCGCCCGTCCAACACGGAGCCGCTGCTCCGGTTGAACGTGGAGGCCGCCGATGTTAACGCCGTGCGCGCTCTCACCGACGAAGTCCTCGCCCTTGTCCGCGCCTGAAACCCGTCCGTCGCAGGGCGTCCCCGGGCCGATTCGTTTCCGGAAGGTGCCCCTCATGTCACCCCCTCGCGTGGTATGGAGGAACCATGGCCATCACGCTTGACGCACAGCTGCTCGAGATCCTCGCGTGCCCATCGCCGGATCACGCCCCGCTGCGTCCTGGCACGCCGGCCGACCCGGACGCCGATGCGCTGACGTGCACCGAATGCGGCCGCGTCTACCCGGTCCGGGACGGGATCCCGGTGCTGCTGCTCGACGAGGCCACTTCGCCGACCGATCCGGATGACTCCCATGCCGACGGTGCTTGACGATTCGCTGCTCGACGATCCCGCGCGACTGGCCGAGGCCGACAGCGCGGGGCTGCTGCGTGCCGCCGCGATGGCGGGCGCGCAGGTGCGGGCGACCGCCGAGGCCGCGGCGGAACTGGAGCTGGCCGAGCGGCTCGATCTCGGCAGGCCGCGAGCACTCGTGCTCATCGACCGGCCAGGGGTCAGCCGTACGGTGACCCGGCTGCTGGCTGCCCTGTTGACGCCTTCGTGCCCGGTGCCGGTCGTCGTCGCCGAGGCCGTGCCGAACTGGATCGGCGCCCTCGACGTCGTGTTCGCGCACACCGACGACGCCGGTGACCGCGAACTCGCCGCGTCGCTGGAACGTGCCGCGCGCTACGGCGCGTCCGTGGTGCTCTCCGCGCCCGCGGAAGGCCCGGTCGCCGCGGCGGTGGCGGGCAAGGGCGTGCTGCTGACGCCGCGGATCCCGGTCCCGCCGGAGCTGGCGTTCCCGCGCGGGCTCGCTGCCGGGCTGCTCACCGCGAACGCGCTGGGCCTGCTCGTCTCCGACGTCCAGCAGCTCGCCGATCAGCTCGACCTCGAGGCCGAGAAGAACTACCTGGCGCGGGAGACCTTCGCGAACCCCGCCAAGGCACTCGCGTTGCGTGTCGCCGAGCGGGTCCCGCTGCTGTGGGGGCTCGACCCGGTGGCGGTCGCCGTCGGCGAGCACGCCGCGCACGCTTTCGCCGCCCACGCCGCCACGGTGTGCGACGTCGAGGACTATCGTCAGGCGCTGGCGCGGCCGGCGCTGCGACGTGCGGCGCAGGCAGGCGACACCGAGCGGGACATCTTCGCCGATCCGGACGACGGTCCCGCCGGGGCCAGGATCAGGCTGCTGCTGCTTTCGGTACGGACGGGACCCGCGGCCGACGCCGCGCGCTTCCAGGCGGACGAGCTGCTGCCGGGCGCGGACGTGATCGTCCCGGCCGAGGAGATCGAGGCGGACGAGATCGTCCGCGCCGCGGTGCTGGCACTGCGGTTCGAGCTGGCGGCCGTCTATCTCGGGCTGGCCGCGGGCAGCATCGGCGGTGCGGGGCGGTACGAGCCCGCCACCGTCTGAGTCCCCGTGCGAGCGGGGCGGGGCGCGCCCGCGTGATCGGTGCGCGCCGAAGTGAGGATTGGGAGTTGAGGTGACAGTGGAGCTGCTGCGCAATGCCGTGCGGCCCTACGCGTGGGGATCGAGAACGGCGATCCCCGAGCTGCTGGGACGTCCGGTGCCGGCGCCGCACCCGGAGGCCGAGCTGTGGATGGGAGCCCACCCTGGCGACCCGTCGCACGTGATCGGCCCGGACGGCACCGAACGGAGCTTGCTGGAACTCGTCGACACCGACCCGGTCGGCCAGCTGGGCGAACGCTGTGCGCGGCACTGGGGTGGCAGGCTGCCGTTCCTGCTGAAGATCCTCGCCGCCGAGGAGCCGCTGTCGATGCAGGCCCACCCGTCGGCCGAACAGGCCGCCGAAGGGCACGCGCGCGAGGAGCGCGCCGGGATCCCGCGTGACGCGGCGAACCGCAACTACCCCGACCCGACCGCGAAGCCCGAACTCGTGTGCGCGCTGACGGAGTTCCACGCGCTCGCCGGATTCCGTGCTCCCGAGCGCACGATCGCGCTGCTCCAGGCGATCGAGACGCCGGGGCTGGCGAAGTACGCGGTGCTGCTGGAGGCGCAGCCGGACCCGGCGGGGCTGCGCGCGTTGTTCACGACGTGGATCACCCTGCCGCAGGCCTCGCTCGACGAACTGCTGCCGGAGGTGCTGGACTCGTGTGTCCAGCACGTCAAGGCGCACGGCGAATTCAGCGAGGAGTGCCGGACCATCCTCGAACTCGGCGAGGCGCATCCGCGCGACGCCGGGGTGCTCGCGGCGCTGCTGCTCAACCGCCTCACGCTGCGGGCGGGCGAGGCGATCTACCTGCCCGCCGGGAACCTGCACCTCTACCTGCACGGCACCGCGGTCGAGATCTTGGCGAACTCGGACAACATCCTGCGCTGCGGGCTGACGCCCAAGCACGTCGACGTGCCGGAGCTGCTGCGCGTCGTCGACTTCGCGTGCGGCGAGATGCCGGTGCAGTCCGGACGGCAGAAGGGGCGGATGGCCGTCTACCACACCGACGCGCCGGAGTTCGAGCTGTCGCGCGTCGAATGGGCCGCGGGCGAGACGGACGAGATCGTCGTCGACTGCGCGGGCCCGCAGATCCTGCTGTGCACCGCCGGGGACCTCCTGGTGACCGCGGCCGACGGCGAGCAGGTCGAGCTGCGCCGCGGCCGGTCGGTGTGGCTGCCCGCGGCCGATCCGCCGGTCCGCGTCCGCCCGCTCGACGGCACCGCCTCGCAGCTCTTCCGGGCCACCCCCGGCACCTGCTGATTCTCCTGACGAGCACCCCGGCGGCTTGTGCCTCCGGGGTGCTGTTTTGTCGTGCCTGGGGTCGGCGAGTGTGTTCGTTCCGTGTGGCGGGCTTCTCCACTATCACCCATTGGGGTGGTCCTGCCGGTCCGGTGGCCGCCCAGGAGAACCGACGAAGGAGAACAAGCTCGTGACTTCCTATCCCGACGCGGCGACCGGACAGCTGCGTCAAGGCCCGCCCGTGGCACCGGCGGCCCAGCGCCCGGGACGGCCCGGCGTGCTGTTCGCGGCACTCGGTGTCGCGGTGCTCTCGGCGCTCGCCGCGATCGTCGACGGCGTCATGATCATGTCGGGCGGCCGCGAACTCGCCGCCGACCTCGCGGCGAAGGTCGTCGCCTCGGTCACCGGGGAATCGGCCGACGCCGTAAAGGCGGGCGGCGGCATGCTGTTCGACGCCGCCGTGGAGCAGGCGCAGTCCTCGCTCCAGGTCCGTGGTGTGATGACGATCGTCTTTGGGGTGCTGCTGCTCATCTGCGCGGCGCTCATGCAGGGCGCGGCCGCGTGGGCCCGTGTCCTCGTCACGCTGACCGCGCTGCTCAACGCGCTCATCGCGTTGCGCGTCGCGACCGACGACGAGGGCGGCACCGGCGCCATGCAGGGCGTGGCCTGGCTCGCCGTCGCCACCGCGATCGTGGCGATCGTGCTGGCCTGGCTGCCCGCCAATCACCGGTACGCCAAGGCCCGCAAGGGTTTCTAGAGATTTCGGGGGTGGTGTCGGCTACCGAGGGGGGCCGGCACCAACCCCGATGCAACGCGACACCGGAGTGGCCCCCGAGATAGCCCTTCCGGTGTGCCCGCAAGGCCATCCCTGATCCCGCCCAGCCCTCGCCTCCACCCTCACGGAGGCGCTGCGTTCCCCGGGCGGGAGCATCAGCCAGGGATGGCCTTGTCGGCGTTCTGTCCCCTGTGGACCCGGTGTCCCTTGTGGACTTTCCGGTCAGCGGGGTTCGGTCAGTGTCAGTAGCGCCTTTTCGAGCACCGACGCGCTGGCGTCGCGAGGGTCCCGTAACCGTTCGGCCTCGCGGCGTGCCACCGCGGCGGCTTCGGTGTTCCCCGTCATCTCGTGCGCGCGGACGAGGACCTGCCAGGTCAGGTTCGTCGCCGCCCGGCCGCCCATGGTGCGGAATTCGGCCAGGCACTCCAGCAGTACCGGAATCGCTTGCGCCGCACGGCCTTCGCCGATCCAGCTCGCCGCGAGCGCCCGGGTGCAGGACAGCTCCCTCGGGCGCTCGTCCAGCTGCCGTGCCAGGTCCAGTGCGCCCTTGAACGCCGCTACCGCCTCCCCTCGTGCACCCAGCCCGGCGTGGATGGCGCCCTGGGTGCGCAACGACTTCGCCAGCGCGGATTTCGCCGTCGTGTGCCGCAGCAGCCGCACCGATTCGTCGATCGCCTCCGCAGCGTCCCCCGGATTCCCGGTCAGCTGCAAGGACCACGAGAAACCCTGCAGCGCGACACCGATCCGGCGGGTGTCCCCGGCACGCTTCGCCAGCGCGAGCGTCGCCCGGTCGACGTCGAGCGCCTCGGCGACCCTGCCGAGCCGGTGCAGTGCCGCGGACTGGGCCCGCTGCACCCATTCGAGACCCGCTTCGTCACCGTCCACAGTGAACAGTTCGTGGGCGCGTCCGGCGGCGTCCAGCGCCTCGTCCGCGCGCCCGAGCCCGGTCAGGCAGTGCGCGAGGTTGGCCTCGGTCCACGCCTGCGCCGGGCGATCACCGAGTGATTCCAGATCCTTGGCGCATGCGCGATACCCGGTGACCGCGTCCTCGTACTGGCCGTTGCTGTGCCGCAGCAGGCTCAGCGTGGCGGTGGCGAGCGCCGCGCAGTGCTGGTCCCCGGCCTCGACGGCGGCTCGGTGCAGTACCTCGCTCGCCGAGCACAGATCGGCGTAGTGCCCGTCCAGATAGACGTACGTGCTGAGTTTTTCCAGCAGCAGCAACGCGTCCTCGCGCCAGCCCACGGCGCAGAACGTGCCGATCGCGGTGACCAGATTGGCACGCTCCGCCGCGAACCAGGCCTCCGGCCGGGCGAGCAGCCGCTCGACCAGTTCGGGTGGCAACGGCTGGGCGGGCAGCGGCCGGGCCGGTGCGGGCATCGGCACCGTGCGGGGGAGTCGCGCGGCGGCCGCGTCGGCGAGGCACAGCGCCGCGTCGGCCACCCCGCGAATCGAGGCGACGCGCTCCGCGTGACTCTCCAGTTTCACGCCCTGCTCGGCGGCGAACACCCGGACGAGATCGTGCATCCGATACCGCGGTTCACCGCCGGGATCGGCACCGGCCGGCTGGAGCAGGCTCGCCTCGATGAGCTCCTCGATGGCCTCGTCCGCGTCGTCGCTGCTACCCGCGATCAGGGTGACCGCCGCCCAGTGCGGGAGGTCGTGCCCCCGGCAGCCGCCGAGCCGCCGGAACGCGCGCTGGGCGGCCGGGCTCAAAGCCGCGTAGCTCAGCGCGATACTGCCGCGGACCCGCAGATCGCTCACGGTCAGCTCGTCGAGCCTGCGTGCCTCGTCCTCCAAGCGGTCGGCGAGCAGGCCCAGCCGCAACTGCGGCCGGACCGCGAGCCTGCTGCCCGCGATCCGCAGCGCGAGCGGGAGGAAACCGCAGGCGACCGCGATCCGCTCGGCGTCGGCCTGCTGCCCGCCGACGCGTTCGGCGCCCGCGAGCCGCCGCAGCAACGAGCTCGCGTCGCTCGCGGACAGCGGCCCCAGTGACAGCCTGCGTGCCCCGGCGAGGCCGCTGAGCCTGCGCCTGCTGGTGACCACCACCGCGCAGCCCGGCGTGCCGGGCAGCAGGGCGCGGACGTGTTCCGGGTCCGCGGCGTCGTCCAGCACCACCAGCACCCGCCGATCGGCGAGCCTGCCGCGGTAGACCGCCGCGCGGGCCTGGAGGTCGCCGGGGATCGCCGGGCCGGTGACGCCCAGCGCGCGCAGCAGATCGGTCAGGACGTCGCCGAGTTCACGCGGCGCGGCGGCACCGGCCAGCGGTACGTACAGCTGACCGTCCGGATAGGACGCACGCAGCAGATGCGCCGCGCGCACCGCCAGGGTGCTCTTCCCGGCGCCGGGCTCCCCGGTGATCACCGTGACCGGGACGTCCGCCCCGTCACCGCTGATCAACGCCGCCAGCTTGGCGAGCTCGGCCTCGCGCCCGGCGAAGTCCGCGATGTCCGGCGGCAGCTGACACAGCGGCCACACCGGCGGAGCC
Organism: Amycolatopsis sp. NPDC059021; assembly: GCF_042739895.1. Classification (NCBI taxonomy): domain Bacteria; kingdom Bacillati; phylum Actinomycetota; class Actinomycetes; order Pseudonocardiales; family Pseudonocardiaceae; genus Amycolatopsis; species Amycolatopsis sp. NPDC059021. The sequence continues at coordinate 61,137 of NZ_JBHYIQ010000049.1, read as the reverse complement.
GCGACGGTGAGGCCCTGGGGGACCGGATCCTCGCCGCGTAGCACCGCCGCGTGCACCCGGCGGGCCTCGGCGCCCGGTTCGACGCCGAGTTCGTCGATCAGCGTGGCCCGGAGCCCCCGGTAGACGGTGAGCGCGTCGGCCTGGCGGCCCGCGCGGTGGAGCGCGATCATCAGCTGCGCGGCGAGCCTTTCCCGCAGCGGGTGCTCGGTGATCATCGCCTGCAGTTCGCCGGTCAGCTCGCCGTGGCGGCCGGTGGACAGCTCCGCGTCGACGCAGTCCTCGAACACGGCGAGCCGCTCCGACTCCAGCCGCGCGATTTCCGCGTCCAGCAAGGGAATGTGCAGCCCGGAGAGCACCGGACCCCGCCATTGGGCGAGTGCCTGCCGGAAGTGCTTCGCCGCCGCGGCCGGGTCCCCGGCGCGCGCGGCCTCCCTGCCGAGTGCCGCCTCGGCACGGAAGGCCAGCAGGTCCAGCTCGTCCGGCCCGGCCCGCAACCGGTAGCCGCGGGCGGAATGGTCCACCCGCAGGCCCTCGATCCTGGACCGCAGCCGGGAGATGTAGGTGTGCAGGTTCGACGTGTAGGACTTGGGCGGGCCGTCCGGCCAGAGCGCGTCGACCAGCCTGTCGGCCGGGACAGGCCGATCGGCCTCGAGCAGCAGCATCGCCAGCAGGGTGCGCTGGTGTTCCCCGCGCAAAGCGGGCCAGTGCCCTGGCGGGCTTTCGATGCTGAGCGGGCCGAGCACGCCGAAGCGCATGGTGTCACCTCCCCCTCCGGTGCCGGCGGTCGAGACTAGTCGTGGTCGTCATGGGTCTTGAACCGAGCAGGGACGAAGCTAGCGGCCACCACCGACAAAAACGCGTGACCCCAGGTCAGGACCCGATTACCCACTGGTATCGACCCGCCGGGCGGCGGCCTCGCGCGAGACGCGCGGACGTGCCCTCTAGGCTCCAACCCGGCAAACAGGGCAGACGATATGGGGAGCGACCGTGTCAGCTGGAGGCGGGACCAAGGCGATCATCGCCGCGCTCGGCGCGAACGCGGGGATCGCGGTCGCGAAGTTCGTCGGATTCCTGGTGACGGGCTCGTCGTCGATGCTCGCGGAGGCGGTGCACTCGCTGGCCGACACGTCGAACCAGGGACTCCTGCTGCTCGGGCAGAAGACGTCCAAGCGGCGCGCCGACGCCGAGCACCCGTTCGGCTACGGCCGCGACCGGTACTTCTACTCCTTCATCGTCGCCCTGCTGCTGTTCACCCTCGGCGCGGCTTTCGCGCTGTACGAGGGCATCCACAAGATCCTCGAACCCGAGCCGCTGGAGTCGCCGATCGTCGCGGTGGTCATCCTCCTGGTCGCGATCTGTCTCGAGGGCTACAGCTTCAAGACCGCGATCGGCGAGTCCCGCAAGATCAAGGGCAAGGCGACCTGGTGGCGGTTCATCCGCCAGGCCCGTGAACCCGAACTGCCGGTGGTCCTGCTCGAGGACGCGGGCGCGTTGCTCGGCCTCGTGTTCGCGCTGCTGGGTGTCGGGCTCGCGGTGCTCACCGGCGATCCGGTCTGGGACGGCGTCGGCACGGTGCTCATCGGCGTGCTGCTCGGGATCATCGCGACCATCCTCATCATCGAGATGAAGAGCCTGCTGATCGGCGAGGGCGCCACCGAGACCGAGCTCGCCACCATCGTCGACGAGCTCGCGGCGGGCAAGGTCGAGCGCGTCATCCACATCCGGACCCAGTACCTCGGCCCCGACGAGCTGCTCGTCGCCGCCAAGCTCGCGCTGGTCCCCGGCCTGGACACGGCCGCCGTCGCCACCGCCATCGACGACGCCGAAGCACGGGTGCGGGCCAAGATCCCGGTCGCCTCGCTGATCTATCTCGAACCTGACCTGGACCGGAACCTCGGCTGAGGGAAATGCCCCAACACCCCCTGAAAGTCGGCGATTAATCCCTCCTGCCAGGTGTGGGGCGGAGTCACGCGCTAGGGTGACGCACCGCGATACATGCGGTCTGAGGAGGTCAACGTTGCCCGGGACGGGTTTGTGGCGCACCAAGTCCATCGAACAGTCCATTGCGGACACCGACGAGCCGGATACCAAGCTCCGAAGAAACCTCAGTGCCTGGGACCTGACGGTGTTCGGCGTCGCGGTCGTCGTCGGCGCCGGGATCTTCACGCTCACCGCGCGCACGGCGGGTGACTTCGCGGGCCCCTCGGTCTCGGTGGCGTTCGTCATCGCCGCGATCGCCTGCGCGCTCGCCGCGTTGTGCTACGCCGAATTCGCCTCGACCGTGCCGGTCGCGGGCAGCGCGTACACCTTCTCCTACGCCACGTTCGGCGAGTTCACGGCCTGGATCATCGGCTGGGACCTGGTGCTGGAGCTGGCCGTCGGTGCCGCCGCGGTGGCGAAGGGCTGGTCGCTGTACCTGGAGACGGTGCTCGGCTACCTCTTCGGCAAGGGCACCAAGACGTCCTTCGATCTCGGCGGGCTCACCGTCGACTGGGGCGCGCTGATCGTCGTCGCCGCGCTGGCCATGCTGCTCGCGCTGGGCACCAAGCTGTCCTCCCGGTTCTCGATGGTGATCACCGGGATCAAGGTCGCGGTCGTGCTGTTCGTGATCGTGCTCGGCTTCTTCTACATCAAGGGCGCCAACTACCAGCCGTTCGTCCCGCCGGGCACCACCGGGGCCAGCGCCGAGACCGGTGTCGACCAGTCGCTGTTCTCCCACCTCGTCGGTGGCGCGAGCAGCTCGTTCGGCGTGTTCGGCCTGCTGGCCGCGGCCTCGCTGGTGTTCTTCGCGTTCATCGGTTTCGACATCGTCGCGACCACCGCCGAGGAGACCAAGAACCCGCAGAAGTCCGTGCCCCGCGGCATTTTCGGCTCGCTGGCCATCGTCACCGTGCTGTACGTCGCGGTGTCGCTCGTGGTCGTCGGGATGGTGCCGTACACGGACCTGGCGACGTCGGCGGGCGACGGCAGCCACAAGACGCTGGCCACCGCGTTCGCGGCCAACGGCGTCGACTGGGCGGCCAACATCATCTCGGTCGGGGCGCTGGCCGGGCTGACCACGGTCGTCATGGTGCTGATGCTCGGCCAGGTGCGGATCATCTTCGCGATGTCGCGCGACGGCCTGCTGCCGCGCGGGCTGGCCAAGAGCCACCCCAAGAGCGGGACGCCGCGCCGGGCCACGATCCTGGTGGGCACGCTGGTCGCGATCGCGGCGACGTTCTTCCCGGCCGACAAGCTGGAGGAAATGGTCAACGTCGGCACGCTCTTCGCCTTCGTCCTGGTCTCGGCGGGTGTGCTGGTGCTGCGCAAGACCCGGCCGGACCTGCCGAGGGCGTTCCGGGTGCCGTGGGTGCCGGTGATCCCGGTGCTGGCGATCCTGATCTGCCTGTGGCTGATGCTGAACCTGACCGTGCTGACCTGGCTGCGGTTCCTCGCCTGGATGGTGCTCGGCGTGGTCATCTACTTCGCCTACAGCAAGCGGCATTCCCTGCTGGGCAAGCGGCTTCGCGAGCCGGGCCCGGTCGAGGTCAAGGACTGAGTCTCGCCACCAGGACGGCCCGTCGCCCCTACCGGGACGGCGGGCCGTCCTCTTTTAGGTGACCTGGGTCACGAGGCGATAACCGGCTGATTCCGGTTCGGGGCGCTACTCGCACTGAGGGTGAATGGATTACCCCGATTGCGATATACCTTCCGGGCCCCGCTTCCCTCTGACGGGTTAATTACCTCGAGGTGATTCCTACCGAGAGTGTGTGGAACTTCGTCGAGGATGCGGCATCCCCGGTCTGTTCTTCCCCGCTACAGGAGTCCTGAATGTCCGTGATGTCCAGACGTTCGGTCCGCGCCGCCCTCAGTGTCGCCGCGCTGACCACCGTCACCCTGCTCGGCACGGCCACGGCCGCGTTCGCCTGCCACAGCGACGACGACCGCGCGAACCCCACTCCCGACAACGTGTCGACGTGTGTGGCCGCCAAGCTTCCTGGCGCGCTGCTGGACGAGTCCGCGCTCACCTTCACCGGCGGCACCGACAAGGACAAGTACCTGTCCATCACCGCCGTCGCCGAGGGTGTCAAGGTGACGGCCATCGTCGTCAAGGGCGGCGACGGGTACAACATCTACGAGCCCGGCAAGCGCGGCCTGGCGGCGAAACCGCCGTGGGAGAAGCTGCGTTCGCCGCTCAACAACGGCGGCCAGCAGGCGACGATCAGCCATTGGTTCGCCTGCGGCTCGAAGGAGACGCCGACCTCGCAGCCGTCCGCGCCGAAGCCGCCCGAGACCTCGGCCCCCGGCAAGCCGTCGGAGGCCCCGGCCAGCTCGGCGGCCCCGTCGTCGGCTGCTCCGTCCACTTCGGACACCGCGGCGCCGACCAGCTCCGCGGTCGCGGCGCCCGCCGGGAACTCCAGCGGCGGCAACGGCGGCGGCCTCGCGAACACCGGGTTCGACAATGGCTGGCTCATCTGGGTCGGCGCGCTGCTGCTGCTCGGTGGTGCGGGCCTGCTGACGCTGCTGAAGCTGCGTCGCCGTAGCTCCTGACGTGAGCTGAAGGGGACTTTCCTCCGCGGGCGGGCGGCGGCGTTGGCCCCTCTCCCCCCCGATCCCTCGCCCTCGGCCCCCCCGCCGCCCCGCCGGGTCCCCGCCCCGTCGGCG
>NZ_JBHYIQ010000049.1:52078-56483 GCF_042739895.1 Amycolatopsis sp. NPDC059021 | reverse complement strand
CTCTGGGGCTCGTTTTATTTTATAAGAGCTAGGGCCCTCTGAGAGAGTCTTACGAGAGGAACGTCCCCTTCAGCGCACGGTGGGGAAGTCGCCGAAGAGGGCGCCCTGCTCACCCCACCGTTTCGACGGCTTTCCCGGCCGGGCAAGACCCGCGGCCATCGCGACCGCGTTGTCCCATTCCGGATCGACCAGGTAGTCCCGCTGCTTGAGGACTCCCGGCGCCCAGCGATGACGTCCGGTCGGCGCGCGCAGCGGGTCCGGGAGCCAATGGTCGCCGCCGAGGACGAGCACTCCGTGCGGATCCGGTTCGGCCGCGAGCGCGCCGACGCCGCCCTCGGGGAGATAGCCGTCGCCGAGCAGCTTCCCGGACGTCACCTGGTGCCGCCACGTCGTGACACCGCCGCCGAAGATGTCCGTTCCCCGGCACAGCGCTCGCCACCGGCCGTCGAGGTCGCCGAACAGCGCCGCGAGCGATTCCGGCGGCAGCAACGCGGGGAACGCGCGCTGGTAGCCCCACTGCAGTGGGGAACCCGCGGTCAGCAGGCCGACCCGTTCGAGGTCCTCGTCCGGCAGTTCGCCGGCCAGCCGCGACGCGGCGAGCACGGCGAGCAGGCTGCCCACGTTGTAACCCGAAAGCACGACCCGCGTGTTCGGTTCGGCGAGATGGTCCTTGACCCGGCTCGCGAGTTCCGGCACCACCTTCAGCGCGTAACACGGCGGGACGGTCGGATGCGCGGCGCGCGGCCAGAAGCACACCAGGTCCGCGAGCGCGCCGAGATGCCTGCTGCGCTGCGGGCTCTTCGCCGCGGTGTAGACCACGCGCAGCAGCCCGGCCGCCAGCGCGGCGAGCGCGAACACGCCGATGGCCGACAGGGGTTCGAACCAGCCGGGGTCCAGGCGGAAACCGAAGCGCACCACCAGGAGCGCGATCCCGCCCGCGGCCATCGCCAGCGCCACGGTGAGCGCCAGATGGTGCAGATGACGACGTTCCCACGCCGATCGCGCCCATGCCGAGGCCGCGTCCGCTTCCTGTTTTTCGTCCAGCTCCATCAGTTCCACGATCGCCGGGACGCCCCGGCGGCGACGACGCAGCGGGACGGCGACCGCGAAGCCGACGACGCCGAGCACGACGGCCAGGACCAGGCCGCCGCCCCACAGCACGGTGATCAGCCGGTAGGTGTCGGGCAGCCGGAGCCCGTCGGTGCCCGCCAGCTTTCGCGCCACTCCGGCGAGTCCGGCGCCGAAGCCGCCGCCGAGCAGCCCCGCGAGCGCGAGCACCGGCGCCGCCGCCCAGCCACCGGCCCACGGACGGAGCCGCCGCGGCTGGTCCTTCCAGGTGCGCCGGGCCAGCAGCGCGGCCGGGATCAGCGTCACCGCGAACAACACGGTGACTACGACCTGCGCGGCGCCGAGGCCTTCCACCGTCGGGTCCGTGCCGGGCAGGCGGTGCCCGCCCGAAGGCAGCGGCAGCGCGCGGATCGCGGCCACCACGACGACCAGCACCGCGAAGGAAAAGAGCGAGCGGCGCGCGAGCGGACCCGCGTCGGTGCCGATCGTGACGGTCAGGATCGAGGCGAGCACCAGCGCGAGGGCGCAGATCCACACGACGATGTCGAACGGCGCGTCCGGCACCCGCAGCGGGCCGCCGGCCAGGGGCAGCGCGACGGAGGCCAGCGCGGCGACCGTGTGCATGACCCGCAGGCCCGGCGTGTCGGGGTCGGTTCGCAGCCGGAGCGGGCCGAACCGGCGTACGCCGTCCGGGGCGTGCACCTTCCAGTTCGCCGACGAAATCCGGTGCAGCACCAGGATGATCACGAACAGCGGCAGCACGCCGATGGTCACGCGCAGCAGGGACGACTCGCGCAGCCACGACGGCGCCGAGGGGATACAGCCCGAGCCGGGGGCGAGACATTGTGTGGCGATCAGGTCCAGCGCGGTCGCGGAGAGCTGGCTGACCAGCAGCATCGTCAGCAGCAACGCGGCGATGCGGAGCAGGCCGCGGCACAGCGCTCCGAGGAACGCGGCGAACCGGCTCCCCGGCGGTACCGGGGGCAGCATCCAGAACGCGACATTGGCCAGCGAGAACGGGAACAGCAGCGCCCACGTCGCCTTCGCCGCGCCGCCCGAGGTCATCCCGCTCCAGAGGTAACCCTCGAGGGTGCGGGGGATCGACCGGCCCAGCGCGGACAGCACCGGCCCCGGCGCGGGGCGGCGCAGGCGGTCGGCGGGCCGGACGACCCTGCCGAGGCCGTCGCCGGCGACGTCGACCGTCGCGACCGAGTCCAGCAGGCTTTCGCCACTGGTGCCGACCAGCCCTGCGACGCGCAGTTCGACGATGCGGGTGTCGGGGCCTGGCAAGGGCACGGCGGGGGTCTCCTCAGCGTTCCAACTAGCGTCAAGGCGACAACGGTAGTGTTCGGATGTCGTCGAGTCTTGGAGGAACCGCCACTATGACCCCCGAAAGCGTTGCCCAGCGGCACCAGACCCGCAATGGCATCGAATTCGCCGTCGCCGACCTCGAAGCCGCCGAGTTCGGCCGCAAGGAGATCCGCCTCGCCGAGCACGAGATGCCCGGCTTGATGGCGCTGCGCCGGGAATACGCCGAGGTCTACCCGCTGCGTGGCGCGCGTGTCTCGGGCTCGCTGCACATGACGGTCCAGACCGCGGTGCTCATCGAGACACTGGTCGCGCTCGGGGCCGAGGTGCGCTGGGCCTCCTGCAACATCTTCTCCACCCAGGACCACGCCGCCGCCGCGGTCGTGGTCGGCCCGCACGGCACGGCCGAGGAGCCCCAGGGCGTCCCGGTGTTCGCGTGGAAGGGCGAGTCGCTCGAGGAATACTGGTGGTGCACCGAGCGGATGCTCACCTGGGACGGTGACGGCCCGAACATGATCCTCGACGACGGTGGCGACGCCACCATGCTCGTGCACAAGGGCACCGAGTACGAGAAGGCGGGCGTCGTCCCGACCCCGGACGAGAACACCTCGGACGAGTTCCGCGTGTTCCTCGAGCTGCTGCGTGCCTCCGTCGCGGCCGACACGGGGAAGTGGACGAAGATCGGCGAGGGCATCCGCGGTGTCACCGAGGAGACCACGACCGGCGTGCTGCGGCTCTACCAGCTCGCCGCGGCCGGCGAGCTGCTGTTCCCGGCGATCAACGTCAACGACTCGGTCACCAAGTCGAAGTTCGACAACCGCTACGGCATCCGGCACTCGCTGATCGACGGCATCAACCGCGGCACCGACGTCCTCATCGGCGGCAAGGTCGCGGTCGTCTGCGGGTACGGCGACGTCGGCAAGGGCGCGGCCGAGTCGCTGCGCGGCCAGGGCGCGCGGGTCATCGTCACCGAGATCGACCCGATCTGCGCGCTGCAGGCGTCGATGGACGGCTACCAGGTCAAGAAGCTGGAGAACGTCCTCGCCGAGGCGGACATCGTCATCACGACCACGGGCAACAAGGACGTCGTGATGGCCGAGCACATGGCTCGGATGAAGCACCAGGCGATCCTCGGCAACATCGGGCACTTCGACAACGAGCTCGACATGGCCGGGCTGGCGCGGTACCCGGGCGTCCGCCGGGTGAACATCAAGCCGCAGGTCGACGAGTGGGTCTTCCCGGACGGCAAGAGCATCATCGTGCTGTCCGAGGGCCGCCTGCTGAACCTGGGCAACGCGACCGGGCACCCGTCCTTCGTGATGTCGAACAGCTTCGCCAACCAGGTGATCGCGCAGATCGAGCTGTTCACCAAGCACGAGGAGTACGACAAGGAGGTGTTCCGCCTGTCCAAGAAGCTCGACGAGAAGGTCGCGCGGATCCACCTCGAGGCGCTGGGCGGCGAGCTGACCAAGCTCACCAAGGAGCAGGCCGAGTACATCGACGTCGACGTCGAGGGCCCCTTCAAGTCCGACCACTACCGCTACTGACGCGGAGCGAGCAAGGGACCTTTGCTATCGCCCGGCGATAGTAAAGGTCCCTTGCTCCTTTTCGCAGGTCAGGAACAGTTCGCGGTCATCCGTGAGGTCACGATGGTCACGGTCGTGCTGGACGGCGGTGTGCCCGCAGCGGGCGGCAGCGGGCACACTCGCACGAACGGCACGTTGTCCGTGCGGTTGCCGCTGTTGTCGAACGTGATCAGCCCGCCGGCGCCGGGTACCGACTGAGAGGACGACGAAAAGCCGCTGATCGCGGTGTTGACCTGGCTGCGCTGCACCGGTTTGCCCGAGGGCAGGGTGCGCAGCGCGGTGGAGACGGTGATCAGCGCGTCGTGGCCGTTCACCGCCCAGCCGTCGTCGATGTGCGCCAGGTCGAAGCCGGCGTCGGTGAACGCCTGCTCGAACAGGCTGAAGTTCGGGTTCCCCGGCAGTGACCGATCCCCGCCGCCGACGAGCGCGGAGAGCAGGCGCAT